>CBDVEE010000008.1:0-11777 GCA_965372925.1 uncultured archaeon | reverse complement strand
ATCTAATTTTATAAAATTGTGTGCTTGTCCCGGCTGAATCATAATAAGTAAAGTCTGGCAAGTCCAATGTCGTTATTTTTGAATAAACTCCTTCCTCAGTGTCGGCTCTATAAACTTCTGTTTTTGTCCAGTCAGAATCGCTTGGTGTTTCGTTCCATAAAATTAAATTTCCCATTGTTTTTATAAGTTTTTGAATTAATTAAATGTTTCTATGGATTTAATTGTTGGTTTGAGATGTTCAGATACCTTAATTGTTGGTCTGAACGTGTCCGTTGTTTGAATCATTGCGTTTGCGGTTTTAGTGAAGGATCTCCTATATACCAAATATGCTTTTCCTGTTTTGGTGAATTCTATGTCGTTAACATGAATGGTTGCATTCGCTGTTTTATCGAATTCGCTTTGGATTAAAATTCTGGAGTCTGCATCGTAGACTTGTTCTGTATCATTTATTTGGATTCTTGAATTGGCTGTTTTATCGAATTCGGTATCGTTGATTTGAAGTCTTGCAGTTGAATTTTTGGTTAATGAATTTTGGATTAAAATTCTTGATTCAGAGTCCTTTGTGAATTCGGTATCGTCTATCTGGATTCTCACATTGGCGGTCTTGTCTATCGAATTCTGAATTAAAATTCTTGAGTTGGCGGTCTTGTCGAAGGTGCTCTGAGTTTGAACCCTTGCATCCGAGTCGTAGACTTGTTCAGTATCGTCGATTTGGATTCGCGCGTTTGCTGTTTTATCAATTTGATAAATTATCTTAATCCTTGCATCCGCATCAGCTTTGATTTGGAATACGTCAATAAAATTATCGAATTCAGATTTATCAAATCGCCCATAATCAAATTTTGCAGCCCATTCGATTTGTGTCTTCGTAGTCATTTAAACCTCCTGGCCTAATGACTCTATTTCTATTAACAAATTATTTGATTTTTTATTTTCCATTTTTTGTTGGTTTTTTTGGTTCTTCTGGTTTTGGGATAGCTTGTTTCAATACCAATTTTCCATCCAATGTCCAGAGTTCTACATTCTCCTCATTATCCACCTGAATTAATTGTATTATTTTTGCCATTTTATTTTTAAGTATAAACGTTTATGTAACCTGTACTCCCATTAGGCATCTGAACTTTAATACTTCCTGCTACGGTTGTGTGTGCTGTTCCCCCGTCGATACATCCATCGAAATCTATAACTTCAACATCATTCAAACTATCTAATGTTATACAAGGACTTGTTCCATTGTTATCAATGTTTAAACAAATTCCGTTTCCGGATTGAGTAATAGTAATTCCTTTTCCAGTTCCAGCATTCTCAACCCAAATTCCTGAACCAGTAGCAGAAGCATTGTTTACCCTTGCTTTTAATACCGCTCCAGCTATAAAAGCCCCCGTAGCAGTTAAATCTACTATGTTTTGGTCTCCAGCCATAGCAGAATTCATTGTTATTACTTCGTGAGCTGTTGTGCTTGTATCTGTTATTATTATTGCTGATCCTGTCCCTGCATTAGCGATATTAACTACATTCGCAGTTGTTGCTTCACTATCAATATTCAAAGCAGTTCCGTTTCCATTTTGGTCAATCGTAACTGTTCCATTTGCGTCTAAATATAAAACTTTGTCAGGCGTTCCATCACTCGCACTTAATTCTGAATGTCTATGTAAAGTGTCCGCCATAGAGTTGTCTGTTAGAGGTGTTACTGCTGTGGATATACCATTCTGGTCGGTGACCATAGAATTCCAATCAGCAGATAAAATTTCATTATCTGCTACCTTGGTATCATCCCATGCCATTATCCATCAACCTCCAAGGTGAATCCTTCGTCTGTGATTAGAGAATATCTTTTAATGTTCTTGCCGTCTATTTCGCTTTGCCATCCAACTCCGTATCCTACTGACTTTGTGGATGTTAGTCCAGCCATTCTATAAGAGATAGCTTTTCTATGGAAATTAATCCAGCGAAGGTTTTTGATGTTTAGTTTTGCCTTCGTTTTTTCATCGAGGTTTAAGTCGATAATGTTTCCGTCGATTGTTATGTCTCCATTTTCGAGATTCACGTGGATATTTTTTCCTTTAGATTTTACACTAAAAGATTTTAGATTTTCTGTATTTTTAGAAAGAAGATTTTGATTAAATTCTGTGACTCCTTGAATACTATCTTCAATTTCAAAAAGTTTTCCTTCGCCGTTTTCGAGGTATTTTATTTGTCGCATTGTATTGCTCCTAAGAACTTTAACTTTCGTCGTATTGGAAAGTTTGTGTGATTGTTCCGATGTCCCCGGGAGTTACAACCGTGCTCGGCACATCTAATTGAACAACCAAGAAGTCAGTTTTGTCTCCTGTGTTTGCGATTCCGCCTGCGGGAGTGATATCGATTGCTGTGCCTTCTGTTATTGGCATTGCAGTTGTGGCCGTAGCTGAATCTGTGCTTACAGGAGTCACTCCTGTAGCTGTCTCTCCAACAAACAATAAAAGAGCTGCATCCGAAAGAGTTCCGGCAGATTTCCAAGTTTTTACATTTGTGATTGCATTAAACACTCCAGTGAATTCGACTTTCATCCATCTCTCATAAGAATAAGATGTTCCTGCAGCTGGAACCACAATCGGATTTGCTTGATAATCTGAACCTGTAGAATCATAGGCATCTGTTGACATTAAATTCCAATTAGTTGCATCGCCTACTGGAGCTTCAGTTCCGGCGCTTGCGCCTGTGTATATTTTTAGGTTGTGTCCTGCTGCCATTTTGTTTTTGCCGGATTCCCGGTGTTTTGAGTTTAACCGCTCCCAGGTTTTTTGAAAAATTTTAAAAAATAATAATTAAAATTTAAGGCTTTTCAAACCTTATGAGGCTGCGCTTGTAGCAGTTGCCACATTGTAAGCGATAGCTATCGCATCAGTGTGTCTTGCTTGGAAACCGATATCTTCAATTAATAGTAACTGAATTCTATCGAACCTTGGATCATTCCACTTTTCAATCTTAAGTGTTCTGTCCATGTTTGCGGGTACACCAATAAACACTTCGTCTGCATTAAACATAATGCATTCAGTCTGTGTTTCAGTTACGCCGTCATTGACACCGCTTGCGTTCAAGTCCTCTCTCACATAGTTCGATTCTATGAACTGAACTCCGAAGATTGGCGGGATTTCTCCCTTGAAAATTGTTGCATCCCCTTGGTATTTCTCCCAAGTTTGGATTTGCTCAATGTTTCGTCTTGCTTGGTCGCCTACCGAAGTAGATCCTACCATTACACAACGGTTCTTTCTTCCCTGCGCATATCTACCCAACGACTTAAGCAACTTCGACACGATGTTCTCATCGAATTCTGCACTGCTTGCATCAACACCTGTTGCGCTTGCGAGTTTTCTCAAACCCTTAAACGCTTTTCTCACATCAGTTGCATCCGTTACGTCTGTATCCTGGTGTGTCACAGAATCATCTCCATTGATGATTGCGTTGATTTCAGCTTCCATAACAGAACTAATCATATCTTCTTTTAAGATAGTCTCAATCTGCTCACTCGCACTATAAGCCAGGAACTTATTGTCAATCATTAAGTTTACACTCAATGTCTTCAACTCGATTTCTCGGTCTGTAGTCGAATCAGCAGTCGATTGAATCGGAAGTTGCGTTGCAGGGTCTGTTGTAGCAATAGACGCTCCAATGTAACTCGTCGACCATCTCGTTGTAAAAACTGGGATCTTCATCTTCAACGAAGTCATAGTCAAAGTTGGAATAACTTGTCTATGCCAAGAACGTTCAAAGATTTCACGAATTATATCAGCCGACCATTTAGTCGGTATAAATTCGTAACCGCTATTAGCTGTGTCGTGGGTCAAAGCTTTTTGAAAGAAGTTGTCGTTTCCAGAGTCAGCATCAGCTAATGCGTTCAGGCTTTTGTAGTACTCTTGTCCGATTTTTGCTTTTTTCAACATTTTTTTTGACCTATATTTAGTTTTTCAACCAAGATAAAAATGGAGTTGAATCCTTTTTATTGGATGAATCTGATGCTGGAACTGGATCCTGGTCCGGCTTAACTGATTTTCTCACTGGCTTTGTTGGAACCGCCTTTTTAAATTTCTCGAGTTTAAGTTCTAATTCTTTATTTTTTTCTTTCATTTCTTCGAATGCTTTTTTATAATCTGTGTCGTCATCTGCGTCCTTATCTTCATCTGAGTCGGACTCATCATCTTTTTTCTCTGCGTCATCATCTGTCTCATCATCTGCGTCATTATCTGTTTTATCTGTCTCATCAGATTTTTCTTCGGTTTCTGTTTCGGTCTCTGATTCAGATTCTCCCTCTGGTTCCCCAGCATTATCTTCTTCAGAGTTTTCTTCGGTCTCAGTTTCAGTTTCATCATCAACAGATTTTTTCATATCCTTTCCTTTTTTCTTTCCGCCAATTAAATCTTTATTGACATTTTTTCCAGCTTCTTTCTTCTGGGATTCCATAACTAACTTAAGAGCATCTCCCTCGGTCTTTCCGTCGGATATAGCTTTGTCATAAATTTTCTTTTCAGAATCAGTCATCTCTTTTTTATCTACCATTGATTTATCATAGTTATCATTGTTTTTAAAGTTTTCTCCGTCTGAGGATTTTTCTACTTTTCTCATAATTGTTGCACAATAAGCCTGTGGGTTTGATTTATCGCCATTTTTAGAGACGCAGTCCTTAAAATTTTTATATCCAGCGAATGGTTTTTGATATTCTGCTCCTTCTTTTTTCTTTGTTAAATCTGGAACTTGCTTTCCCTTTAAAAACATTTTCGGGTCTCCGAATTTTTCTATATATTTCTTTTTTGCTTTTTGAAATGCTCCC
The DNA here is from genome assembly GCA_965372925.1 of uncultured archaeon. GTDB lineage: Archaea > Nanobdellota > Nanobdellia > Pacearchaeales > GW2011-AR1 > JAGVXH01. The sequence continues at coordinate 6,970 of CBDVEE010000008.1, read as the reverse complement.
ATCAACATGCTTCCGCCATTTACCGGGATGCTTGTTAAACTCACTTCGCTTGCTGTGGCCTTTTTTGCAACCGTGATTGTCATATCGTATTCTTCGTCATAGTAAGATTCGACTTCGACAAAACTTCCGCCCATTGATAATCCATCCAAGGATCCATTAAGTATCGAACTCCAAACCTCAGGAGCCCTTTGATGATCCTCGTTTAATTTCGCAAGAATTAAAAGTCCTCTTTGGTCGACCGCTGTTGCGATGATTGTTCCTGTGGCAATGTCCTCGTAATTATGAAATAAAAATATTTTGTTATAAGGAGATTCTGTTAAGCCTGGAGCAAGTTCTTCGAGTGTTGCGATTGGGAATAAATCTCCTTGCATGTCAACTTGTTCAACATTCGCATAACCCCAAAAGTATTTCCCTGATTCAAGATTTAGACTTTTGAATTGCTCTGGCATCTCAACGTATCCGGGAGTCTGTTCGTTAAGTTTGGAGCCTACTTCATCTTGCTTAACTTCAAAACTCTTTCTTAATTTTAACGGAAGATTGAATTTGCATTCGCCTTCTTTTAATAAAAGTATTTGGTTCATGTAGAATTGATGTTTTCGGTTTATTTAAACTTTTCCGATTCATCTTTTAATAAATCTGCCTTTTTTGTCTGTAGGTTGATAATGTAATTTCTGGTGATCGCTATTAGAAATCATTTGAAGATTCTCGATTTTGTTATTAAGTTTATCCCCGTCTATATGATGGATTTGATATCCTGGAGGAATTGGCTTTTTGTGGTACTGCTCCCAAATATAACGATGCTCGAGTCTTTGCTCTCCATCAACAGAAATAAGTTTATACCCGTCTTTTCTAACATATCCGCCTTTCCACGCATGATTATCTTTTCCATAATTTGGATTTTTTGGCATTCCTTTCCTTCCAGGATTTGTTTCAGGCTTTTTTTTACATCTCAAAATGCTTGATTCGGATTTACTACGGGGTTTTAATCCATATCTTCTCATTGCTTCCTTTACTGGAGTTTCTGAGCAACTTAGTTTCTTTGCAATATCCCTATAGCTTAATTCATCTTCAAAATATAACTTCAATATTGTTTTTTCTTCAATCATATAAAGATAAGGAATTCATTCTTTTTAAAACTATCCCTATCATTCTATTACGTAAACGAGAACATCTCTACAATTTGGGTGAAATGGCGGAGATAATTTGGAGATAATTTTTCCATTGACTACTGCTTTAAATTCTTTATTCAAATCAATTGCCTGTTCTTCGGTTCCGTATTTCTTTATTAATGTTCTACAGATTTGGCTTGTTCGTTTATCGCTTACTATCTCTAAATACTTTTTTACTTTAACTCCAGCTTCTTTCATTGAGGTTAGGCTTCCCATATTGTTTGCTCGGTTCATTTCTGTTCGGACTAATGTTGCAGTGTGATTTAATGCAGTTTCTCGGATTCCGTCAAGAGCCTGTTTGATTGTTGTAGCCGATTGATTGTTGATTAATCCGACTTCTAAAATTTGCTTTATCTGTGATATCTCTCTTTGAGATTTTGCTTTGACTAAATCAAGATTGTAAGTTTTCAAAAATTTTATTTCTTCTTTGTTTGGTTGAAATTTTCTGTCAAGTTGTTTGGACATCTTTTTGCCGGTCATTAAATATTGCCCTGTTGTGAATGTGGCAAACATGGCCCCGATTCCAGAAGTGTCGAATACTTTTTCAAGGCTACTTATTAATTTATCTGAGTCGGCTGCTTTCTTGAATTTTCCGTCCTTAACAAATAAATCAACTTGCCTTTTTGCTTTGCTGAATATTTTTTTGTAGAATTCCTTAAATGGTTTTATGGCTTTTTCTTCGGCTTTTTCTGACAGGATTGGAGTTTTGAGTTTTTTTTTTAACTTAACGGATTTTTTAATCTCCTTGTCTGATTCTTGTGTGCCCGGCTCTGATTCTTCAGTCATGCCGAATTGGTTTGAACTATCTTTCCAGATTTGGTCCGCTTCTGGGAATTCTGCAACGTCTAATTCTGGATATCCGATTTGCTTTCTTGCTTCGTTCAAAGTTACGATTCCTTTCATTTTGTTTACAATGTTCAATTCTCTTTCTTCGTCTCGTTTGCTGGATTTGACCGCTCTGAATTTTATTTTGTCCAGGCCTAATTTCGGAAGAAGTTCTGTGTTTATTTTATATGCGAATGCGTTTTGTTTTGAGAGAACTCTCCTATCGTATGATTCGACCTGTTCTTGTGAGTTTGCTTTGTTGGATCCTTCAGGGATGCATAACATAATTGGCGGAACTCCCAAACCGATTAAAATTTCTGTCCTGGCTTCGACATATCCTCGCATGAAGTCAACATCTTTCTGATCTAAAAAGTTTTTATAATCTATATTTGAACCTCTTAAAAATAAATCTTTGTTTGGATCGTTTTTGCCCTCGATGATTAAATCCACATTCAAATTGTAAAGGTCTTCTGGCATTTCTCCTGGGAACATCCAGACTCCTCTCGGTTTGTGATTTTGAAAAATTGAGCCGTTATATTTTTCGATAAACTTTCTTATGGCTGATGAATAAAGAACTGTCGAGACTAAACTTAATCCGTAGTCTCTGTCTCCAAATGCATTAAATCTATAATGAATTATAATCGCTGGTTTTAATTGTGCGACTTCTTTTCCTTGTAAAGTTTGAGTATAATAATCTATGTCTCCTGCTTTTTTATTTTTGATTTTAATTGATGGAGTTTCCAAAACAAAAGAATCAAAGACTACCTCTGAATCTTTTATGTATGTCTGAATTTCGTGGTATGAATCGTCATAAACTCCGAGGCACAATTGCACGTTTCTCCATTTCTCGATAAAATTATCACGATAAAATATTTTTTCAGCTCTTTCTCTTTGGGCTTCTGCTTCGTCAGTATCTTCGTCTAATTCAAAATAGTATTCTGTGCAAACATTGTCTACGTCTGTTTGAATTGCTGACCTAATTAATGGATCACTCATAAAATAATCCCTTAAAATTTCTGGGTTGATTTTTTTATCGGATTGTTTTGAAGAGTCTGACCGCTTTCCGTATTTTGTAATTTCTGGGGCATCTGCAGATGTAAAATTCTTTTTAAAAACTTGATATGCTTTTTTAAATATGTTTGCCATGTTTATTTTAGGTTTTTAGTGATTAAATACTTTGTGGAAGTTATGATTTTTGATTTTTTATTCTGGAACATCTTCTGCAGCAAGTTTTGGAGTTCCTTGGTCTTATCCCAACGGGTCGTCTGCCCCTTCTGTTTAAATTTCTTGGGATATAATAAGTCCTTCCACAAATCTCGCAATTCATAGGCTTGTAGATTTTTTTGAGTTTCTCTGGGTCGGTTATCATCCTGCTCTGGCGCTGAATCCTGATTTGTTTAATTCAAATTGCATTCTAATCATTAAAGCATCTGAATAGTCTGGACTTCTTCCGAGCATTTTTTTGATTTCATCTTTTGATAAAATGTCTTGAACGAGGTCGTTGTCTGGATCCTTGGATTTTAGTTGTTGAAGGTCTTCGATTATTCCCTCTTTGATTTTTGGTTTTATTTCTGGGTTGATTGAAATTCTTCCGAGGTTGATGTAATCGGCTAATCTGTAGTAGCATTGAGATTTTAAGTTTCGATAGTTTTGCAGTTTGTTTTTCTTTTCTTCTTCGGTTCTGATTGGACTTGAGTTGTTGACGAATCCTTTAATCCCCGGATAGAAATCTTTAACGCCACCGCCGACTCCGTCTTCATCTACTATTATATTGCTTGTCGGGATTTGTCTCTTTGCGGCCAATTTGTAGAGTTCGTCTCGAACCTCCTTGATACTTGTTTTTGGATATTCCCATGCATTTTCAATGTGCCATCCTCTCCAGTGATAAATTATCGTTTGGTCTTCTCCGAATCTGGCTACATCGCACGTCAGATATTCTGCTCTTTGTATTCTCGGGGCATTCGTGAACATGTCGTCAATTTTATCAAGGTCAATTAAAAGTGCTGGGTCATCTTCGTATTCCCAATCTCCGAACATTAGTCTGGCCTTTTTTGCTTTGTCTTTAATTGTGTCCAGTTGCTCGCCATAATCTTCTGCCGTGTACGGATTGTCAAGATAAAGCGATTGAATAAAAACAGAATTTTCCTCAAGCCTTTTTTCTTTCCATGGTTTATAAAATTCGTAATAAGCCCAATGCCTTTTCGGATTGCAGGTCATTAAGAATGTTGGGAAGATATCATATTCTTTATTTAGGTGTCTATTGATTCTTGATTTTAACGTATCAAACGCCCCGAATTCTTGCTCTCCGATTTCTTCCAACCATCCGCCGGTATATTCAGACGATCCAAATCTTTCATACATTGGGTCACTTGGGAGATAATTAACATCCAACAAATCGATTCTGGAGCCGTTAGAAAATTCGATATAGTTATATTGTCCATTGAGTTTCCATTCATCTTGACTTATTTCGTGGTCTTTACAAAATTTTAAAAATGTTATGTAGGTCGTCATCATCAATCTTTTTAATTCTTTTCTTCCAATAAACCACTTGGTTCCTGGGTAGGCAAGGCACATTGAAATAACCCAAGCAACTCCGAGATAGGATTTTCCGCCACCGGCTCCGCCACCAAATAAAACAAATCTCGTACTTTTATCTAATAAATATTTGAATGCTGTGCTTTGCCTTGGGGTTGCGTTGAAGGGTTTCATTGATGTCCATTAAAAAGTTTAGTTGGGTATTTTTTTTTGATTCTGATTCCGTGAATTTTATCATGGCAACTGCGACATAAGACTTCCAGATTTTCTTCGATGTCTTGACCGCCTTTACTTAACGGCTTTTTATGATGGATTGTCAGGTTTTTCTTTGTCGGACAACTCTGACACCTTTTCCTCTGGCTCCGGATTCTTATGTGCAAATAATTTATTTCTTTCCTCTTTTTCTTTTTCATATTTTGGGTCTCCCATTAAATTCACAATAATGCCCTGGGGAATATTGATTTCTCCAGAATGTTCATTGATGTGTTTTTGAGTTTCAAGGTATCCTCTCTCTTTGGCTTTTGTCTTAAGAAAAAATATAGTTGCCTTTGTGCTATTGTTGTACGCCTGTTTTTTTAATAAGTATTCAAACTCGTCCTTCATATACTCGCAATTGTCTTCGTAGGCTCTTTTATATTCTGGGTCTCCCTCTATCCATGCGGAATGCGTGCATCTCGAGATATTCGCCTTTTTAGCTGCATTTCCTATATGACCCATAGTTTCGCTCAATAAAAATAAAAAATTCTTCTTCCTGAGTTGTACTCCATGAGAGCCACTAAATTTATATTTATCGTTACTTTCAATATATTTGCCTTTCATGAGAAATTCCTTTTTTTTCTTTGTCGGATGGGGGGTTTTGTCGGACTCTGATGGATTACTTGGCTCAGGTGTCTTTTGTTGCACAGGGGCTTGTTCTGTTGGTTCTGTGGCTATTGCAGGGATTGGCTCACTCATTTTGCTTTCCTCTTGTGTCTTTTCCACATAGACTTTTTGTGCCAATGCAGAATCATTGTGAAGAATCTTGTTCTTATCACTATGGCATTTCCGTGTCCGTATCCTTTTGAGATTTTCATTTTTTCCTTCCGATTCGCCTGTTATAGAGTTCTGCGAGTAATTTAACTAACTCAGGTTTTGGAATTACTGAGATTAAGATGTCTATTGTTTTTCTCATGTCTACCGCTTGGTTTGACATGTTGGCAATGATTTCGTATGCCTTTGTGATTTTTGGATCTTCTCTCATTCTTCCACTTCCTCATATGTTGCTTTGAAGATATCTGACTTGCATGGATAGAATTCGCCTTTAATTCCTCTGATTATCCAGTCTCCGATTTTTCCAACCATTACTCCTTCAGGAGTATTTATGTGAACGACATTTTTTATAGGGTCATAAATAATTCCCAAGATATGCTCTGGATTTGGATGTGGATCGGAGAATGTCTTTTCTGTTATTTGGACGGCTCTTATCACAATCGGTTTTTTTCTATATTTTTTCATTGTATTATTTTTTTGCTTACTCCGTGACCACAGCAAGCAGATTTTGCTCCTTTAATAAATCCAAGGCATGCATCATATCCTTCCTTTGTTGGCATTTTCCCACATCTGATACATGCACGATTTCCTATCGGTTGTTTATTATCTGAATAAACCCAGCCATTGTTATGATGTTCTATTGGATGTCCCCTTGAATGTGATTTTGCTGTCATGTTCTTATTTGAAGTAATTCCCCCTTTTCTGTTTTTGCTTTTTGACCTGTTAGATTTTCCCATCGTTCGATTATGTGAGAGCAGAAGTCCGGGCTGTATTCTACTGCGAAACATTTTCTTTTTTTGTTTTCGCATGCGATTAGTGTGCTTCCGCTTCCGGCGAATGGATCTATCACGTTTTCTTCAATTCGTGATGAGTTGATTATAAAATGTTCTGCCATTTTGACCGGCTTTTGTGTTGGATGAATATAATCTTTGGCTGCATCTTTTTTAAATTCCACAACCGTTGATGATTTTTTAATTTGAATTAGAGTTTTTCGCATTTGTTCTTCAGTCATTTCTTCTGGCTTTAGATTGTCAAGAAAGGTTTTATTATCTCGGGTTCCGTAGTAGCTTGGATTTTCATTAATTCTGCTGGCATAAAATATTGGTTCGTGAGTCCAGTGATAGTGTGAGTGTCCAAGGATGTGATGTTTGTGCCAGATTAATTGTTGCTTGACTTGGAAACCTGCGCAGTTCATCGCCTTTTCGAATATGATTTGGTTTGAGCTTGCATGGAAAATATAAAGCGCGCCCTTTTTGATTAGATGTTGATTTAAATTTTTTAAACATTTTGTCAATAAATCGTATAATCCTTCTCCTCTTAAATCGTCTCCTTCAATCACGCTCCAATCCCTTCCGTCTGGGTTGTTGGTTCCGCTATAACTCACTCCGTATGGCGGGTCAGTATAAACCATG
>CBDVEE010000007.1:0-12232 GCA_965372925.1 uncultured archaeon | reverse complement strand
TCTCGTGTCCGACCAGGCCAGGCAGGCCGAAAGAAAACGCTTAATAAATCTTTTGGTTTATCTCTGAATCTTAATCTGTTTAGAATAATAAATGTCGCAAGGCGTAATTAAATCGTATGGTTTGTTGTACTCTTTCTCGAAGTTGATTGCTTTATTTGATGAGTCGTATAAAATTCGGACAACCGCTTCTGAGCAGATTAGTTTCTTTGCGCCGGTTGGATTTATTTTTAATCTCGTAAGCCAAAAAAAAGCGATTGCCAAAATGTCTAAAATTCCATATTTTGTGTCTCGATATTTCATTGCGTGCTTAAAAACATTCTTAACATATCTATTCGGTATACCGATTACTATCTTTCCTTTCTTAATTTGTTCATTAAAATATTTTCTTTTGTACCAATATCCGCAAAATCCTTCTTTCAAATTTACAGGCTCAAAGATTAAAACTTTTATTCTCTCTATTCTTGCTATAATCCCGGCGTGCGTGCATTTCGATTCTCCGTAGTTCGCATAATTAAACGCCGTTATAAGTTTAGTGAAGATGCTTTTATTTTTATTAAATAAAACTACTGACCCGGATTTGTATTTGTATTTCATTTGATTAAGATGGCGGTTGCCCGCCATTACGACGGCAGTTTGGAAACTAACGAAGAAATCCGAAGAAATCTTCAACCATCGATAAAAAAACAAGGAAATCCAATTTAAAAAAGGTTTCGGTTGTCTCACTTTTCTATTTTGAGTCCGCAAATTGGACAGATGTTTTTTGGGGCAAAACAACTCGCAAAATAAATAATTATTCCAATAATTATATCAATAAAAATTCCTAAAAATCCACAGATAACAACCATAAAAATCATAAAAAGAATAACTCCAATCCAGCTTCCGCTGTTTGGTTTGGTTCCTTCCACGTTCTGCTTGCATGCTTTACAATATCCTTTCATTGTGATTTGACACCTGACTCTCCCTTTAAAAAATGATGGGTAGTCCATATTTTCTGATTTGAGTGTAAACTTTCAATCGATTTAATTTTTCCTTCTTCTTTGAGTTCGATTAGTCTCCTTGCCACGGACCCATAAGATATTTTAAAATCCCTTTGTCTGAGTTCAAACAGAATAACATTCGCTGTCATAATCTTTCCAGGCCTTAGAATTTTAAGAATGGTTTCTTTTACTTGCTCGTGCTTCTTCCAATTTTGCTTACTCATTTTCTCCGAAGTCGAATTTCTTGGGGAAATTCTGTTTAAAATAATTGTAGGCTTCTGTGCTTAAATTATATTCTTTTCCTGGTTTGAATAATCCGAATTGAGTGAGCATTCCGCTGTCTTCTGCGATGTACTTGATTTTTGTTATTCCGATCGTTTTTGAGTCTACTTTGAGGTCAACTTGGCCAGGGATGTGCATTTGGGCCTGAATAATCATTTTATCCAAGACCCCTTCGTAATATTGCGCCACATTTGACCATGATAGCACCTTCTCTGTAAATTCTCGGTTCTTGTGTCCTAATTCCCTATAATCTTTAAAATTGCTCTTGAAATGGCTTAAAATTGATAAAAGTTCAATTGTGCTTCTGTTACACCATATAATTCCTTGATTCTTTGCGTTTTCATAATGCCACGCCACAGGGTACGCGATTATTGGGATTCCGCTTGCCATTGCTTCATTGATGGTGTTTGAGTGCCCCTCACAATTTCCAAGTAGAACCAAGATGTCTATTTTATTATAAAATTCAGCCATGTCTTTGTGTTGTTTTAGTTCAGCTTCTTTATTGGTTGCAGCGATTAATTTTAGATCTAACTTTTCGCAAACTGGTTTCAAAATGTTTGAAAATCCTTTTATAAAATCTTCCTGATATGTCCTGGTTCTTCCAACGAATCCAACTACTGGGGTTTGATTAAATTTTTTTGATGGCTTAAATTTTTTCGTGTTTACTCCATTGAATAAAATAAAGACTTTTTGTTTTCTTCCTAATTTTTCAATTTTGTATTCTAATCTGAATTTGACATCTTCGTTTTGACAAATGATTCCGGCTTCTTCTTTGTTCGTTTGTAGATGAGTTGTGATTCTATCTTCGGCTAATTCTCCGCCAGTCGTAACGCTTGAAAAACTAATTTTTCTTAAGTCTGGTCTAATTGATAATAATTTTTGATGACGTTTTGAACTACACCTGGCCCAGACCAAATCTCCTTCCCAGTTTTCATATTTTTTAAAATCCTTTTTTGCATCCTCAACAATCAAAAAATCATATTTATCTTTTAATAATTCTGTGACTTCTTTTATTGTCGTATGATAGCACCATTGAGAGTCGTCTATGTGCACGAGGATTTTTGGCTTTTCGGTTTTTTTATTAAAAAAATATTCGAACTCTTTTTTGTATCCTGGATATCTTCTTTCTAAATCTTGAATAAATTTTAATTCAGTGAAGACATAATCATTTTTATTTAAAAAACCCTTGCCAGTCTTTCCTCTATCTGACCAACTACTTGCGGATTCTTCATAATAAAAATTTGACCATTCCCCAAATTTGATATAGTCTCTCTTTTTTGTTTGGATTTCGCAGAGTGCAAGTTGATCTGCAAACCATTCAGTTTTTCTTTTTTCGCAGTTGGCTCGATATTCTTTTATGGTTTCAAAATTATTCATTCCAAAAATCTCGCAAGCATAAACCGCCTTTCCAAATTCTTTATTAAAATCTCGTCTCATCAATAAGACATCTAATGATTCGAGTCTGTCCAATAAATCGACTGGGCTTTTTCTTATTAATGCTGTGCAATCAATCCATAGAAGTGGCTCTCCGAATCTTATAAATGCCTTCTCCATAAATTCTCCCTTGAGATATGTTACTTTGTAGACTTCTCCGATTGAATTTTCTTTTGGGATTAGGTCTTTTTCTTCTGAGATAAATATGACATTTGGAAATTTCTTTTTTAATTTTTCTCTTGTTTTAGATTTCACATTAATCAAGAAAATAATTATTTTTTCATTTATGATTGTGCTCTCTAAACTTCTAAGAAAATGATAAAGCCAGTTGACATATGATTCTGTTGATGCGGAGACTATCGCCATATAAAGAGTAAATGTTTAGCGTTTATAAAATTAAGCATTAAAATTAATATTTCTAAAAATTTATTTTTCGTACCAATTTAATCTAATCGAACACCAATTAAGACTTGTAGTATCGTTGGTAATTCTAAATATATATTTTGTATTTGGTTTCAAAGTTGTTTCAGACATCCCGATAAACTTTCCCCCTGCAGCTTTACCCTCACCTGTTTTGGCACCTTTTATTTGATTTCCGTCTCCTGTAATTGTTGGAGTATGAAAAATTAACATTTCTGAAGTATCAATGCTTTCCCTTAATCTATTAAAAATTGATTTGGCTGTGCCATTATCCGAGACGATAGAGTCTTCAAATAAAGAGAATGTCGCCTCTGCCTCTGTTTCTATGTTATATCGAAGATGAGCTCTAACTTCATTATCAGGAGTAGTGAATAATATATCTCTACTTTCTCCGTTGGCAATATCTGAAATCTCAAACATGGTATATACTATTCCGTTGCGGACTGCGTTAATGTCATGGTCTAAAAAAATTAAAGTATTCTCACCATTTTTATTAAAAGATTGCAGTTCTGTAATTATATTATTTTGTTTTTCTTCCGTGGCAGGATTAATCTTAACTCCACTTGAATCTCTTAAAGTTGCGATCATCCTTAAAATGTGATTTGTGCTATCGTAAACATTAATAAAAGCCTTATGATAATCTATATTTTCTTTAGTTCTATCGCTCTGGATTACTTTCCTTGTCATAAGAATTAAAGGTTTATGAAGTATAAAAAATTATGCCTTTGATTAAAAAATCGGGATGTATTTTTTGAGTCCAATGTAGACCGAGATAATAGAAAGCCAAATATATCCTAAATAAAATTTTTGTTTCTGGGCTCTATTTGTTTTTGTTATAAAAGAAATATTTGTTTTTATTGAGACGATATTGTCATAAATTACGAGATTTTGTTTTTTGTAAGGCAAGGCGGAAAAATCTGAACGACTTAATTCGAATCCCATATCTTCCTCGGGTCGTATTTTGTTGTGCCGTTTTTTTTCATGATTCCAATTGCTTTATTTAGGTTATCCTTTCTGCTGGATAAGATTTCGAGATATTTCTCTTTGGATTTCTTTTTGTCCAGTTGTTTCATCAGTTCCAAATCTGCTTTTAATTTTTGGAGTTCTGTGATTTGCTGATTTGACAAAGAGTTTATACTATTTAAAAACTTCCCAGTGATTTCTTTTGCCTGTTCGACTCTTGAGAGTTCTTCTTCCAAGTCGGTCAAGCTCAATTCTTTTGGCTCTATGGATTCCATTTTAAATTTCTATTTCTTTTCCAATCATATCGGTTCCGGTAATTGGCGGGACGGCATCTTTATATTTCTTTGATAGAAGTTCTTTAACTTCCCAAAGCCATAAAGGTTGCCCAGTGATTGGATCTGCTTTCTTCATTTCTAAAGAAAGACCCAAGTCGTCTACACCATAATCGGTGTCTACTTTCACTCGAAGTTGTCCGCCAACTTCTTTGACCTCTAATATTTTTATTTTCATTATGTGTCTAACCCATGCTTACATTTAATTGTTCCTTGAAGCAAATCTGCATTTGCACTATTTGTTAAAAGTCTAACTCTCCAAAATCCTGGGGCATCTGGAAGTGATCCGCCTGCACTTAAATCAACGCTACCCATAGTTCCTGTTGATCCAGACGCTTTATTAATCCATGCACTGCCGTTCCACCAATCAAGATAAAGAGTTGATGCTGTAGCATTTATTGAACCCGCATCGCTTATTCCATCTCCGATTGATACGTTGTGATTATGACTTGCAGCTTCGTATGTTCCGTCTGCGTGGCCGTGGTTGTCTGCTGAATAGGATCCGTCTGCGTGTCCGTGCGAGTTTGCATAATAAGTTCCGTCTGCGTGGCCATGGTTGGCTGCATAATAAGAACCGTCGTCGTGACTATGTTTTACAGTATAAAGCCAAAGTCCACAATTAAGATTTATCGCTCCAGTTTGAGGGCGAACTTGAACATAGATATAATGACTACTTGACGATACTGGTCCAGCCGGGATTTGAGTGACTTTAATCATGGATGTGTCTCGAAATCCATCGCAATAAGTTGACCAGACAGAAGCTCCACTCCCAATAACTCCTGGTTCGATATATCCATATACCCCAGTATTTCCTATTCTGACTTCAATGTCTTCTGCTCCGCCGGAAGATCCCATTACCGTAAAGTCTGCAAGTATCGTCTGATTCAAATAAGAACTCCCTGGCCAAACTACTGCAACCGTTGTCCAACTTCCTGCAGGGCACGCTATAACACTTAATCCATCAGAACCGACAGAAGTGTAATTTAGAAAATTACCAGAGTCTCCACTGACTCCCGGTTGCGTGTTCGAAGAGTCTCCACTGACTCCCGGTTGCGTGTTCGAAGAGTCTCCACTGACTCCCGGAGCCGTTGAACTACTCGTTCCGCCAACATTCGGAGCCACATTATCTTCAGTTGCACTTCCAATTCCACTTCTGAAAGGGTCAATATCATAATGAAATTTAAATTCATTGACTCTTAAGTTTCCAACTTCATCATATATATAATCTGAAGGTAGATAAGCAATGACTCTCAATGGAGCCACATTGTTTGCATTAATCATCTCTGAAAAAGTCAGGACGTTTGTTGTGCCCTGCATATATGTTTGTTGATCTCGATTATTTCTCTGGATTTCTCCGAGTACTATATCTCTCGTTTTCAATAACTTTGAATATTCTTTGCTTGTGACTTGCAGTGTCATATATTCTTGGCCAGATCTTAATCCTCTTTCGATTCCTACGATTCTCACTTCTTCATTATCAAGATTTTTGGATTTTGCGTTTAATGTGATTACATCTCCACTGACAAAATTTTTCGATGGATTGCTTAAATCAAATCTGTATGTTTTTGTTGCGACTCCATAAGCTATCGCCAAAACATCGGCGAGTTGATTTGCTTCGGATACCGAGACGATTGTTGGGTCTCTTTCTACCCATACTATTTTCCCGAATGTTGATTGAGAAGTTGCATTTATTCCGTGTGCTGGATATTCAGATTTTATTTGATTTGCTCCATCTCCTTTCCCATAAACAATAATTTTATTTCCCTTTGGCAAACTCCTATCAACTTGAAGATTCGAGAAATCAATCCCATCATTAAGCGTTTCAACTGATGTGGTTGAGCCTTTGTGATTCAAAATGTTTACGTCGAAAGGCGTTGTCGTATAATCAATTTCCATGTCCTGATTTGTTTTGCTCTGGAGATTTCGAAGAACATTAAAATAAGAGGAAGTTTCAGTTGCCTTAAAATCAAGATTAACTCCGGCATCGATTGTGCCGAGACTCAATAAATTAAACTCTCCAATAACTTCCTGATAGATTGTTGCGGATGCTACATTTTTCCACGTGCTTCCAAGATATTCTCCATGGTCTTTTGTCATCTCAAATTCTGCGCCATTACATCTTGCACTTACGGCCCCGCCATCAAGATAAGAAATTCCAACGACTTCTCCGGCGAATTCTATTTGACCATTTCTTTTGATTTCAATGGTTGAGCCTTCTGTTATAAGGGATCTCCTTAATTCTGATGTTCCTGAGATATTGACTTTAGATTCGTTCAGGTCGTTTAATTTGTCAGTATAATTAAAATCAAGGTCTGGAATAATAGTTCCCTTTTCTCCGGATGTGTTTGTAAAGTTGACAATAAAAGAACTCATTTTAGGCGCTCCACCCATCTCTGAATTTAACTACTGGAGTTGTTAAATTTGCGATGGTTATTGTGCTCATATTTGCGGCCGCATCAAGTTGGAGCAATCCGAATCCATCTGTTGTTTGAACGGTTTTTATTTGTGCGCTGTTAATTTCGACGTAGTTGTATTCTGAAACGTAGACCCCATCTCCTGAGTCAAGCATTTTAACAAGTTTTAATGAGAACGTATGCCCTGTCGTTAGAGATGCAGCTGGAATTTTTATTGCGTTTCCAACTCCGTCGGAGATTGTTATGTCGACCGCGCCATTGGTTACGGTTCCAGTGATTTCCTCAATAAAAGTTCTAACATTTCCAGCGTTTATTCCAGTTGTTTTTTGAGTGTTTCCGAAAAGCATGGAGATAATTGGTTTAAATGTTGCGACATAATCTATAAAATTCGTTCGTCCGCCTGTGTGGGTTTTCTTACAATCAATCCCAAATCCGAGGCTGAATTTGTCTGAATCCCAATATAATTTTTTAAGAGTGTCATCTTCGTATAAAAAATGTTTAGACAATGCTTGATAGTCTGTGTTTTTATCTGTTCCGAAAAAAAATCCGTTGATGATTAAACTTTTTGGTTTTAGTCCTCTCCCTGCGATGTGAATGTGATATTTTTGATAATCTATTTCTGTCGTCGATGAATTAGAAGAACCTGCATCGTCGAACGATTTTGGATTGTTTGGGAATGTGAATAAATCAGCTGTTCCCTCATAGTTTTCGATTTTCATTACCATCAGACATAATACTCCGTGTTTTGTTCTTGGGCTTTTCTGTTTATTTGGTATTCTCTAATCCCTGAAAAAATAAGCCCACCTATCGCTCCGATAATTGCTCCCATTCCTGCTCCAATTGGACCACCAAGTGCTCCGATAATTGCTCCGGCTCCTGCGCCCGCGCCCGCGCCACCGATTGCTCCAACTCCGAATCTCTTTGCTCCTTCTCCAAGTCCTGGTCTGTCAGATGTTATCCCTAAAAAATCGGTTATAGTTATCGCAATTGAGGCACCTGCAGCGCCTGCCAATACTCCAAGAATAGCCAAAGCAGCCGGACTTAATCCAACAACGAGAGCCGTGCCTAATCCAGTTATAGCCCCACTTAATCCGAGAATTTTTGCTATTCCGATACCTGCAACTGCAACTGAGATTGCGGTTATTCCAAGTGCTATTTTTTCGAATCCTTCTGGGTCTGCGCCTATCATATCATTAAGTTTGGACATACCAGTTGCTGCAAGTTCAAAAGCTGGTTTAAGTGCGCTTCCAAGATTTCTGGAAAGTTCTCCAGTCTCAACTTTGATTCGAGCCATTGCCCCTGCGACGGCTGGGGCCTTTGAAGCCAATCCCAACATCACTCCTGAGCCGATGGATCCAACAAATGCAAAAGCATTTCCAAGTTTTGAAGTCGTTCCATCCATTCTTTTTAAATCGGAAGTTGTTGATTCAGAAGAAGCCTGGACTTGCTCCATATCTTGTTTAATCCTGTCAGTACCACGATCGATTTCCCTCGTATTCATCTTTGCGCCGATTTCT
Organism: uncultured archaeon; assembly: GCA_965372925.1. Taxonomy (GTDB): domain Archaea; phylum Nanobdellota; class Nanobdellia; order Pacearchaeales; family GW2011-AR1; genus JAGVXH01. Next base: position 3,893 of record CBDVEE010000007.1, on the reverse strand, counting down.
AATGTTCCAATTTCCATTTTATATTTGTGCTTTCCTTTTCATGTCTTCGATGTTTTGCAGTCTTTTATTTTTTGAGTTCATTGCTTCTTGCATTGCGATATTCATAGTGATGTCGCCGATTTGTTCTTTTCTGAAATCTCTCGATGTGATTCCGTTTTGAAAATAAACAAATTGATACCATTTCATTAAAAGTGCTGGGTCGTTTGTTTGCATCCCGCTTTGGTCTGAAAACTCAATTAATGAAATTACTTTTTTTTTATACTATCGTCACCATTATCAATTTTATTAATTTCAGTGATAATTTCTCCAACCATCCCGGGCGACAATTTATTTAAGAAAGACCATCTTTCGTCTCTTGACAATTCTGTCCATGGTTTGTCAACTCCGATAATTTCTTTTATTAATTCTGTTGGGTATGGGATTTTTTTTATATTTAACATCCTACATTTGTTTAATTTTCCTCGGTCGGTTGTTCCGTCTGCGCTCAAATATTCATCAATCCACATTAATTCATCTCCGCCAGTCGAAGGCTTATAAAAAAATTCTCTATCATTAGAAGTTTTAAAACTTCTTAAATCTTCATTCACGAAATCTTTCATGAAATCATCGAGGGGGTTAATAATCTGATTCTCCATCTTTCGCTGTCATAGTGACGCTCATTGGTCGACCAACAATATCCGCAGTTGTTATTCCTTCTGGGGTTGTGCCACTAATCGCGCCATCTAAGTATAAAGTTGTGAATGTGAAGACGATGTTGTCATTTGTTCCTCTCGTGAATTCAAGAGTATGTACACCTGCAACTTCTTCTCCGTCAAAGTCTGAAAAAAACGTATTGTCTTTTTGGTTGACGTTCATTGAAAAATCATAAGTTTTTTTAGTTGGAATCGGTTCTCCCAATTCTCTTGATAAAGTCGCATTTGCATATCTTGAATTTTCATCGTTAATATTGTTACTCATTGTTAAATCTCCAGAATTAACCTCGACGTATTCAGAGCCCGCATAAGTGAATTTAGCCATGTAATATTTGAAGGCTTCGCTTGATGGATAGGACATTGATGTCTCGCTCGTTCCAAGGCTGTGTGATTTTGCGACACAACTTGCTTCGACAACCAAGAAAGCATCCTTTTCGCCTGTTCCTTTCTTCCAGGATAATTTAAAATTTTTAATCGTGCATCCGGAAAAAGTTATGACCTGATTTGTGTTTTGTCGTCTTGCCCATTCAAAAGTGAATGTTCTTACGGTGTTCGCGATTGTGAAGTCGTGCTGATAATAAGTTGTTTGGTCGGTATTCCCAACCGTTGGGTGTGTGCAATATCTCAACCACTTCCAATTGTAGGGATTAAATTTTATAGTGAAGTTGTTTGATATTGACCCTTTTTCTAATGCGATAAGTTCTGCTGTGTCAGATCCGTTGTTCATAATCTCTTGAAAATTTTGAGACAAAGTAGGAGTAACTTCTATATTGTATCCGACGATTTCTCCATTTACAGCGAGGGTGTTTGTTCCGAGGTCTGCATATCCGCCTTGCTCCTCAACCCACGCAGCTTGTTCTCTTTGTCCTATTCCGAAAATTTCTGTAGTCATATTGTTATTTCTTCCTCATTTAAACTATTGAACTCTATTATAAATAACTTGTGGTGAGCCTGATATTCTTCATCGAACGGCATGTCTCGGTCAGATGTTGGGATTCTTAAAGAATAACCATAAGCGAATAATTTTTCAACGTTGTCAGACAGATTCTTTTTTGCTTTGCTTGTGAGATATTCAGCAAGTTTGTCTTCGGCCCACTTGAATCCGTTAGCATCGGTATAAATTAAATCGTTTTTGACCCAGAAGTCTATTTGTAGGGCAATTGTGGATTCCATTGGGGCGTTATATTGTCCGAATCTTGATTCAACTCCCGCGCTTTTTAAAATATTAATTCTTGGGAAACTTGTCGAAGATAGTTTGTGATGTGGCTTATCTGGGAATATCCATCCGGTTCCTTGCTTATAATTAACAACAACTTCTCCGGCTGTGACTCCAGAAAAAATAATTTTATAATTCTGCCAGTCATAAAAATAATCCTTCCATTTTGTTTGACTAACCCCGCCAACCGTTAGGCTCGTTATGGCCTGAGGTCTTCCAGTTGTGGCCGTCAATGAATATTCAGACTCTCCCGCCAAAAATGTTTCAGAATTAGTTGACTCTCTGGTTGTTCGTGGGTCCGTCATTATCTCTCTGAGTAAATCTGATAATACAACTTTTGGACTTAAAATATAACTTGCCATGTGACCTCTTGGTTTTGAATTAGGCTCTTGCCTGATTATCTATGAATTTTATTGTTTAAATATTTATCCCTTTAGTTCTTGTTCTACATATCGTTTGACCCAGATTGTTCTCGCTTCTAAAAATGCCGGATACATAAACGGATGAGCGTCTGTTCCAAATTTCTTTATTTTTTGTGCAACTGGATATGCTGCATTTTCGTCTCCGAGTTTTATTCTTGCCCAGTCCTTCAATTTATTTGGACTAACCGCATGCGGTTTTGTTCCGTGTTCGATCGCAGAAGAATGTTTAGCGTTAGAAACAATTTTATAATCAGTATATCCCCATTGTTTTGGAAAGAAGTCAATCTTTTCTCTCAACTCGTGAGTGGCCCCAGACGGAGCGTTCTGGATTGCCAATGCGTGGGTTTTCAGAACGGTTCTAAATAGAGCATTAAGAAAAGCCTTTTTTATCGATTCTTCAGATAAAGTCATTTTAAATGCCATACTATTCTGAACCTTTGAGGCTTATATTTCTTACGATTCCTATTTTGAAAACTCCGGAATATTCTGAACTTATTTTCTCGAGATGCCATTTGATTCCATCTGCTCGGATGATTGTGTCTCCCTCAATTATGTCCTGGTCCGCATCAAAATAAAGTTTTAAATTTCCTTGAACTGCCAATCCCATCTCATGAATTTTTAAATCCTTTGCAGAAATATTTCCGAAGATTACCGTGACTTCTATTGTGTCGGGAGTTATTGACATGACCCCGCCCATTCCGTCTTCAGTTGTGGTGTCTCTGCTTCGGGTTGCTGTTTCTCCTAACTTTGCAACTGCATTGTTCTTAAAACTCGTCTTATTGCCAATCATTATGCGTACCTCAGATTAATTAACTTGTCAGAGATTCCAGTTTCATCTTTTAATCTTTGGATTTCTTTTGTAATCATTTCGATTGCAGCCCTCAAATTCGTGTAGGGTTCTCCTAAACTTTCGTTATATTCTCCAAGACTCCAAGAACTCACATCGTTGTAAGACCCGCCAGTAATGTGCACGAATATCCTTATTGCCACCAAGTATTTGCATAATTGTTCGATTTTTGATGGGATTATTAATTCTCCATAAGTTCCAGTGATTTTCAAATCTCGATAGTTGTATGGCGTTTGAATAACCGGGAAAGTAAACAACTTAATTCTTCCGCTTGGGAATACCTGATAATCGTAACCCTCTTTTTTCTCGTTCCACGTGTATTCTCCTTCTACTGGGACGATTCCTTGCCTAAAATAAACCTTTATTCCTGTAACCAATTTGTGCTCTAATAAAATGTTTTGTTTGACGTTTAGATATTTTGTTGATTGGATTTCTTCAAATGTTTCAGTTCTACCGAAGACTTTTTTTGTCAGTGAATCGATGTTTTTTGAGATGTCGTATATCCAGTCATAAATTGTATTGTTTGTGATTGAATCTGGAAGTGTCGAGATTGTCATTCCGGCTGTTCTTAAAACATCTTTTGGATCCGTATAAAGATATCTAAGCGCTCCCTGTATCGAAGTCGAATAAGACGACACTTCGCTTGCATCATCGTTCGTGAATCTAATTTTATAAAATTGTGTGCTTGTCCCGGCTGAATCATAATAAGTAAAGTC
>CBDVEE010000006.1:0-13221 GCA_965372925.1 uncultured archaeon | reverse complement strand
TGTGAGGGTACAATGTGCCCCGCCTGATTTAGAATATATTGGTAAGATATAGTATGCCCCGCCTAATTATAATTAGAATGTTGGCAGGGTAAACTATTTCTTTTTCTTTTTAAGTAAAATATTCAATTTTTTATCTATCGAATCAACCTGCTCCTCAATATGCTTCACTCTCTTCAAATTGCGAAAATTAGAAAATCCCATAACAATAAGGTAAACAAAATAAACAAGCACTACAATTCCAACCGCTTTCAAAATTATTGCAAACCCTTCAACTTTTTCCATAATAATTGGTGGCAACATAGAAATAAATTCCGTCAAATTCAATATCCCCTCTTCAGCAACCATACAAATTCAAAGAAAATATATTATATAAAACTAATGGAAGACTATCTCCAACATCCCAACACAGAAACAAAAACCAATACAAAATAAAATTAATAAAAAATTTAAAAAATGGCTACACCAAGAATTGAACTTGGGACCTCCTGCTCATGAGACAGGCGCTCTAACCAACTGAGCTACGTAGCCATACAATCTCCCAGCAATTTCAATTTAAAAGAGTTACTATCACGTCAACACTTTCTTAATCCAATTACTAAAACTATCCCACCAAGTTTGTTCAACAAAAGAAACCTGTTTATATTTATCAGTACACTCCTCACAACTTCCTCCACAATCAACACCTTCCTCGTCCCCATTTAACTTTCCGTCAAAACAATAATCACAATACTGACTATCTCCCTGACCATCAAGATAAATATCCAAATACGGATTATCCTCTGTCCCCTTTTTAAGTCTCGCAATCAAATCATTATTTAAACTATTATAAACTCCAATAAAACTTTCACCGCATTTCGTAAATCTTCGGGTATAGACATCAATATTGACTAAACAACTCCCTGTCTCTTTCTGTAAATCCATACATGCATTCTTATCCACACAAGTTCTCGACTTAACTCCACTCAAATTATTAATACCATCCTCAATTAAATCCACAAAACTATAATTAATATCACAACTCGACCACTCGCCACACTCAATGTCCGCCACACACTGACTATCTGTTCTACATCTTAACTCTTGCGGAATATTATACGAAGTTCCACACTTATTTAGATCACGACATTCCGGCGACGTAAAACCATTACTACAACTCGACCACTCGCACTCCCAATCTTCAGAACAATTAGATCCACAATATTTAACAGTCTCAGGAAAACCTGTTGGTATAAAACAATTCTTTACATCCTCACACTCTCTCTTCTGAATTCCGCTAACACAATCTCCCCAAGGACCACATTCCCAACGCGATTCACATTGCGACTTCCAAATCCTCTCCTTATCAACCAAATCCAAAGAAAAAATATCAGAATCCTGTTCCGGCATGCTATCAATCTCAATAAAGTTATCCAATTCAACATTTTCTAATAAATTTATACTAACATCAACACCCTCCTGATGAATATTAGCAGGACAATATCTTACAAAAAGTTTACGAGGCTCATCGCAAATCGGCGCCGAAAAATCTTTAACGATACTCAATCTAATATTAATATTCTGCGGATTTTTCTTAGCCGGAATCTTATATGCTTTAGACTCTTTTATATCAGGCACATCGGTCAATTCATAAAATTGTTCAACAAAATCAAAAAAAGAAATCTCTAACGCATTGACCTGATAACTATCTATCTCTCTCTGCACTTCTATAAAAATGTTCTCTGAATAAGCATCATAACAAATATCATAAATGAAACTAGAAACTTTATTTACATCAATACATTCCTCAGTAGAAGATGCAGGCTCCCCAAACGAAAAATTCCACACTACTCCAAGCGACATTAAAATCACAACAATTAAAATAAACACATCAATAATAATCAACCATTTCTTTTGCATAATATTTATTAGTCTACTACCTTTATTTAGATTTCTACCGCAAAAATACCTCTTTCTTTAAGACGATCTTTTTCCTTTCTAATAATCCTTTCCGCAACACCCTCCTTTATTATATCAACATCATGACCATGCCCACTAATCTCAGCCGTTTGTTTTTGCAGAGATTCCCGCCCCGCGTTTCGCAAATTCTTATAACCACCATAATTATAATTGAAAAAATTATTCCTCTTTAACGGAACCTTTTCTTTCCCCTTATGAACCCTAACCCTATCAAAAAACTTTTCTTTAATATTTTCATCCAACTCACCCTTCACGATTTCAGTATACTTTTGAGGCGAAATTTCCCCTTCATTCTCTTAGACAATATTAGTATTAGCAAAATTTTTATTTTTCCAAACTTTACCAACCTCAAACAACGCACCTAATTTACCGACAGCCCCAAACACCAACCTTCTCACATTTTCTCCATATGTTTTAATTTTCTCTTTTCTGTGCTTCCTCTTAACTTCAACAACCCTAACTCCCGCAATCTTTAGTTTTTGCGCCTCAGCTTTGTTGGTAGCCAATAATTTCTCTTTATTCCGCTCCGCAACAACATCTAATTTTTTCCTTTTCTCCTCAAGTCCGCGCCTCTCTTTTTCTCTAATTATTTTCTTCTTCAAAGCAATCCTTTTTCTTTTTTCAAAAAACTGGCTAATTTGATTTGTGAAAGATAAAATCTTTCCCCCTCCCTCTCTTCTCCCTTCAAGTCTCATCTTTTCTTTCTGAACGCTTCTCTCTGCTTTCAACTTATTTCTTTCATATTCAACTTCGTTTTGTTTAAGTATTCTAAGATGTTTCTTTGCTCTTTTATCAACCTTCTTAACCAAAACAATCCGTTTTCTTTTTTCAAAGAATTCACTAACCTGTTCCATAAAAGACGAAACCTGAGAAATCTTATCTACTCTCTTTGTATTTGTCTTAATGCCAATTAACAAATTCCCAAGAACAACTACTCTACCCTCATCCAATTCTTTATTCAAATAATAAGTCGCGAACATAGCCTTACAAAAAGTAACCTCATTATTCCGTTGTGTTTTTTCAAACTCCTCAGTCAAAGTAGAATAACCAGAATTCAAAGGCGTTCCATAAGTTTCCTTAAAATATTCCTTCGCAGTTTTGTCGATAAAATCCAATTTTTCTCTCGATGTTTTATCATTTTTCAAAAAACGCCTCACCTTTTCCACAGCCAATTCATTTATCGTCTCCGCAACTCTCTTTTCTTTTTTTTGTTTCAGCCGAAATTCAATTAATACCAAAGTCCCCGCAAGAATAAGCGCCGCAATAATAAACCAAAGTAAAAACTGTACTCGACTATCTGATATCAATGAAATCAACGCATACCACCTCATAAAAAACCTAATTCAACCCCATATAAAAAGCTTCTGCAAAAGCTTAGATCACCAAATCACCTACTGGGTGAAAACCCTGATTTTTAAACTTCAGTAAAAGTTTAAAAACTCTAATCCTCGAATAGTTTTATGGTAAACGGAATCGATAGACCTTTGGATTTGCTGAATTCAGCAAAAGGTAAAGAGATTTTAGTGCAGCTGAAAACCGGCAAACAATTTGTCGGGACTTTGCTCGCATTCGACATCCACATCAACGTGGTTCTCGATAACGCGAAAGAAGTTGAAAACGGAGAGCAGACGACGAGCTACGGCTTGACATTTCTGCGAGGAGACACAATAATCTTCATCTCCCCATCCTCAGCGGCTAAAGCATAGAGCGTTTTGTCCGATTAATTTCGCTGGACAATAGTTCTTGAGTCTTTATAGGCAGCTGGGGCTTTAATCACTAAATTCTCTTTTATAATAAAAAACATCTAAAAAATTCATCCGTGGGATTTTGTATTCTAAAATTCTCTCATTTTTTATAAATTTTCTTAGACCAGAATAACAATCCGAAATATATTTAAAAGTTTGCTGGGAAAACCAAAATATAAAAAAACAAATAAAAGTCACCGCCACAAAAGAAACTAAAAAATATTTTGGCACAAAAAATCCTTGGTTATAAAAAAACAAAACTCCAATACCAAAAGCTGCAAGAATTTTATAAGTTAAAAGTGTCTCATCTCTATCTATCGCTTCTATTTCTTTTAAATTAATTTATTTTATAAATTTCTCCTTAATTTCTTTTTTCATCTACAACTCAACCTCATCCAAATCTTCAGGGATTATCACATCAGAGAAAACTTCTTTAGCCTCTCCCAAAATAACTTTCGGAATTCCTTCATACCTCTGACTTAAATGTACCAAAATCAAACCCTTGACCTTCGCCTTCTTAGCAATGGTCGCCGCCTCGACAGAACTCAAATGTGCCCTCTTCTCTAACAGGCTCTCAGCCTCTCCAGCAGAAAACGTCGCCTCACTAATTAGCAAATCCGCACCCTTTGCCAACTTCACCGCATTCTCATTATACCGAGTATCCATAATAAAAGTTACTTTTCGAGCCGACTCCATATACATCAACTTCTTGCCATTAATCTTTTTGCCATTAATCTCAACCACCTTCCCCTTAACTAACTCCCCAATCAAAGGCGAATTCGGAATTTTCAACTTCGTTAATTTTCCCTTGTCTAACCTCGACTTTTCCTTCACAACAAACGAATAGGCGACCGCAGGACAATCATGCTCCATCTCCGCCGCCTCAATATAAAAATCGTCATCATCAAAAATCACCCCCTTGCTAAGAGCCTGCCTCAACCTATCTCTCCTTTCTATCTGTGAGGGTATTTCTTTAACAACTAAATCTAATTTACTCCCCTTATGCACAAACAAATCTAAATACATCCTAACTTTCTGCCTCGTCCCCCTCGGTCCATAAATTTCCAATTTTTTATTGTAACCACTCAACATCATTGTCTGCAATAATCCCGGCAATCCCAAAACATGGTCGCCATGCCAATGGCTAATTAAAATCTTCGTAATCTTACACGGATTCAAATGCGCTTTCCGAAACTGTCTCTGAGTCCCCTCGCCACAATCAACCAAAATATTCTCCGCTTTATATTGCAATAACATCGCAGGATGATTTCGCCGAGCCGTAGGAATTGCCGACCCAGTTCCCAAAAATGTTACCTTAATTTTTTCTACCATGATATATTAAGAAAAAGAGGTTTTTATTTGTTGTCAATAAACTTTTAAATCATATTAAGCACTTAATTTTGGGCTCCCGTAACTCAGCCTGGATAGAGTGCTAGCCTTCTAAGCTAGAAGTCGCAGGTTCAAATCCTGCCGGGAGCGTTTAGTTAACTTTAAAAGAATTATTCCTCTCAAATCCTTGTGCAGGTATAGCCAAACAGTAAGGCAAGCGGCTGCAACCCGCTGATCCTGGGTGCAATTCCCAGTACCTGCTTTTGATAGATTTATAAATTTGAAAATCTAAAAAATAACATGAAAGAAAAAACAGACAAGTTAAATAGACAAGGAAAAACCGAAAAAATCTTTTCAATAGCTTCCAATAGAGGATTCTTTTTTAATACTGCAAATATTTACGGCGGCAAGGCTGGGTTTTTTACATACGGACATCTTGGTAAATCGCTGAAAAACAATTGGGAATCTCTGTGGAAAAAATACTATTTAAATTTAGACGAAAATTTTTATGAGATTCAAAGTAATAGTATTTTGCCAGAAAATGTTTTCAAGGCTTCGGGACACATAGAAAATTTTAATGATCCATTAATTGAATGTAAAAAATGTAACTCAAGATTCAGAGCAGACCACATTCTTGAGGAAGATGGAATCGCCGACGCAGAAGCTTTGAGTTTAGAAGAAATGAACAATGAAATAATTAACCGAAAATTAAAATGTCCGAAATGCGGTGAAAATTTGATTGATGCTAAACAATTTAATATGATGTTCCCAATTGAAATCGGATTTGCAGGAGACAAAGCATATCTCAGTCCTGAAACTGCACAAGGAGCCTATCTAACTTTCAAGGATGAATTTTTTGCTACGAGAGGTCAACTTCCATTAGGCTTAGCAATTATAGACAAAGCTTACCGAAACGAAATTTCCCCAAGACAAGGTTTCTTTAGACTAAGAGAATTCACACAATCAGAGCTACAAATCTTTTTTGATGCAGACCAAATCAATGAACACGAAAAATGGAAAGAGATTGAAAATGAAACACTACTAATCAAATTCGCGAACGAAGAAAAAATAAAAAAAATCACATGTAAAAAATTAAACTCTTCTTATAAAATCCCAAAATTTTATATTTATTATGTCGCCAAAGTCCAAAACTTTTATTTAGATGTTATAAAAATACCAAAAGAAAAATTTAGATTCAGGGAGTTAAATAAAACAGAGAGGGCATTTTATAATAAAGTACACTTTGATGTAGAAGTTGATTTTGGAACTCTTGGTGGATTCAAAGAAATTGGAGGCGTTCATTATAGAACTGACCATGATTTAAGCGGACACCAAAAAGTTTCTAAAAAAAATTTATCAATTAATATTGATGGTAAAAAATTCATACCCCATGTTCTTGAACTTAGCTTTGGTGTTGACAGAAATGTCTTCATGTTACTGGATATATTTTTTAACGGAAAAAAAAATAACACAATCCTAAAACTACCACCCAAACTTGCCCCAATCAAAGTTGCAATCTTCCCACTAGTAAAAAAAGATGCAAAACTAATCCAAATCGCAAAAGACATTTACAAAGATTTACAAGAAGAGTGGAATGTCAGTTATGATGAGTCAGGTTCGATTGGAAGACGATATGCAAGAAATGATGAAATTGGAACTCCATTTTGTATAACTGCTGACAGTGATTCTATTAAAAACAACGATGTCACAATTAGAAACCGAGACGATGGAAAACAGAAAAGAATCAAGATTGACGAATTGAGAAATGTTTTGAGAAAGCTTATTCCTGGGGAAGTTTTGTTTGGGAAGTTGTAGCTTCCACTTACTTTAAAAAAATCTTTAACAACTAAAAACAATCTTTTATAAAATTGATTACTATTTTTTTAATTGTAAAATACCCTATACTATATTACTATTAAGAAGTAACATACCACAAAGTTTATAAAACAAGATCTTAATAAGCAAATATGGAAAAACAATATAGTAAAAGAGAATTTCTAAAATATACAACAATGGCCATAACTGGCCTAATTGGGAATTTAGCTATTCCGGAAACATTGTACGCAACAACAAACAAAGAGTCACGGTATTCTTACCCAACTCCAAAAACAAGGGATGATTTAAAAAATATCCCAGAAAAAGATTTATTTGGAAGAATGATATTCGGAGAAGGAAGAGGTTGCTCCACAATTCAAGAACGAATACTAATCGGACAAACCGCGCCAAACAGACTGAATGATGGCAAAAGATATACTGGACAAAATTCAATAACAGAAGTTTTACTAAAACAAAACATGAACAAAGGAAAACTCGACGATCAATATGATTGTTTCTGTGATACAATTCCCAAAATAAGAGAAAATTTTTATGCAACATTAGATCCATTAAAATATGAACCAAGAGAATGGATAAAAAGTTTGATTATAGCAAACATTTTATTGTATGCCAATTTCAATCAATTTAATAAAGGACAAACAATATATGTGACCAAGAAATTAATCAAAGAATGGGAAAGGAAAGGCACCTCTCCGCTATGGTTCAGAAAATGCAAAAAAATAAAAGGACCTATACAAAATAATCATCTTTTCGATCATGAATTCTACAAAGAACCTTAATTGTCAACAAAACTCTTATATATCCCAAATAACTACTAATTTCAGGTGATAAAATAATGACTAACATTCTAGCATTCGTGTCCATTAAAGGTGGTGTCGGTAAAACCACATTAGCATTAGAAACAGCTTCCTCCTTAGTTAATAATTTCAACAAAAAAGTCCTCTTAGTCGACGCCAACTTCTCCGCACCAAACATCGGACTCTACCTTGACCTGACAAACGAGCTAACCCTTCACGACGCCCTCAACGGAACCCTGCTTCATAACGCAATCTACGAATCTCACGGAATTGACATCATCCCCGCATCAATGTACTACAATGACGAAGTAGACCCATTCAAACTCAAAAAAATTCTAAACAAATACAAACCCCGATACGATTTCATCATTTTAGACTCATCACCAAACTACGAAGAACTAAAACCCGTAATCGCAGCAGCCGACAAAATTTTTCTTGTGACATCCCCCGACAACGTAACCCTGACAACAACACTCAAAGCCGCAAAAATAGCACGAGAACAAGAAACTCCAATCGAAGGAATCGTCGTTAATAAAATCCGTTCACCAAAACACGAATACAACCTAAATGAAATCGAAGTCATCTCTGAAATACCAGTTCTGGCAAAAATAAAAGATCACAAAAAAATGGCACACGCACTATATCAAAAAACCCCAATCACAATCCTCGACGAAGCAAATGTAATTTCAAAAGAAATCAAACGCTTCTCCTCCGCAATTTGTGGCTCCCCCGAAAAAGACAGCTGGTTCCAAAAACTAATTCCGCTAAAAAACATTCTACAAAAAGAAAAAGTCAATCGGGAATTGTTAAGAGAAAAGTTTTATGAGAGTTTGTAATAATTTTAGGGTATAACTTTAAATCTCAAATTATAAAGAACCCACAAAATCGTAAACATAGTAATCGCGATTAACAACAAATAAAAAGTTATATCAATTGTTACTTTTCTATTTGCCTCACTAATCAAAGAATTAAATGAGCTATCCAAATCTCCAATATCCTTAACTCTAAAAAATTGTCCACCACTATTAAACGCCAACGACTTCAAAAAATCCTCATCAACTTTAGAAATAGTATTAAGTTTCGTTATCCCTCCCTCTTCAGTACCTACCGCAATTGTATTTACAATTAAATTATTCCGGTTAATATACTGGATAATCTGCGGGGCATCCACAACATTTAATTGCCCGTCACTAATCAAAATTATTGACTTCATCTGCTTCAGCCCGAAAAGTCTATTCGCAGTAAATAAAGCGTTGTAAACATTCGTTCCCTGAACCACACCATAATCAATTGAATCCAAAGCCATTTTTGATTTCAATTTCGAACTATCTAATACCTGCAACACTTCGGCATCACCCGAAAACCCAATCACACCTATTTCAACACCAATCGGCAATAAATCAATAAAATCTATAGCTTCGCTCTTTGCAGCATCAAGTCGATTTGGCACAATATCAGCAGTAGACATACTACTCGATGTGTCAATGGCTATGATATACGAAAATGCAGAAGTATCAACATTAAATGAAACTGCCGTCCCTGCCAATGCAAAAATTAACAAAATCAAAATCAAAATATTAGCATATAGCGCCATAAAATTCTTAGAAAAAAGCTCAATGCCATAAAACCTCTCCATAGCTTCAAAATTCGAAAACAAAACCGCCTTTTTCTTATTATAAATAAGACTGAAAAAATAAATAAAAATAAAAAACGGAACCAATAACAATAATGCCAAAAACTTCGGATACAAAAAAGAAAGCTCCATTAAACTATTAACTCCTCTTTTTCTTTAATATTATTCATTTTTATTTTCCATCATATTTTATTTCCCCAATCCCCGTTCCTGTTCCTTCTAAATTCTCAGCTCTAAACTCTAAGCTCTGGGGTCGCATAGCGACACCCCAACCTACATCCTTTCCCCTCTTGCCCGTTGTTTCAAAAAAGTAGAAAACGGAATTACAGGTCCTTTATCCGTCACTAACTCCAATAAATCAATCCTTGAATGTTTAAATATCTCTTTCATCATTTCCTTCTGCCTGACAACATTTTTCCGATATCTCTTCGCAGCAATATCAGGATCTAAAATCATTTGCCTACCTGAATACGGATCTTGCACAGAAAACTGATATTTTGTTTTCGGCAAATTTTCATCCAACGGATCCCTAATCATAACCGCCAATGTTTCAAATTTAGACCCCATCAAACGAAGCTCTCTCGCACTATTCTTCTTTATCTTAATAAAATCTGAAACCAAAATAAAAACTGTATAAGGCGAATTGGACATACGAAGCACATGCTCAATTCCCTTATTCAAATCAAAGCCTCCTCCATAAAAACTTGAATCCGAAAGAAACTTCATAAAAAGTGCAAACTGATTTTTACCTCTAGACGGACGCAATATTTTAACGACATCGTCACTAAACATAACCAGACCAATTTTATCTCCCGAACTAAGAACCAAATGACCAAATGACACTACAAACTCTGCCACAAACTCCGCCTTCAATTTATTCATCGAACCAAAAAGCATACTATTCGAAACATCAACTAAAAAATAAATATTTAACTCTCTCTCTTCGATATATTTCTTCGCCAAAAGATTATTCGCTCTTAGACTCGCTCTCCAATCAATAAGGCTCGCATCATCATCAAAACTAAAGCTCCGATAAGAATCAAATTCCAAACCCCTCCCTCGAAAAATCATCTTATACAAAATCTTCTTCACTGGGAATTTATGCATTGCATTTTCAAATTCAGCAATTACCTTAGGAAAATTAACCAAAAATTTCCCCTTATGTAAATTGGGACTGTCACTCATAACTTTTTTACGCACGACATTTAACTCATCAAAATTCTCTGCCATAACTAAGGAGCATTAACTCTACTAAGGATATGTTTAATTACTTTATCTGTCGTAATTTGTTCTGCCTCAGCCTCATAATTTAACATAATCCTATGTCTCAATACCGGAAACACTACCGTTTTAACATCTTCAGGTATAACGTAATCACGACCCTGCATCAACGCTTCAGCTTTAGACGCGATATACAAAGCAATTGAAGCCCTTGGTGACGCCCCATAAGAAACATATTTAGCAAACTCTGATGTTTTTTTATCCCTTGTCTCTCTAACAATTTTAACAATATACTCCTCAATAATATCAGATGCAAAAATCTTCTTAACTTGTTTCTGCAAATCCAGAATTTTTGCCGGACTTAGAACTGCCTTCAAATCATAACTCTCGAACTTACTTATCGTCGTATTCGTTTGCAAAACTGCCTTTTCCTCTTCATTATCTGGATAATCAATCAATAATTTAAACAAAAACCTATCAATCTGAGCTTCAGGCAAAGAATAAACTCCACTATTTTCAATTGGGTTCTCCGTCGCCATAACAAAAAATGGATCTGGCAATTTATAAGTTTCCTTTGCAATCGTAACCTCTTTTTCCTGCATCGCCTCCAAAAGAGCAGACTGCGTCTTTGGTGGACTACGATTAATTTCATCGGCCAAAACAAAATTTGTAAACACGGGACCCTTCATAATTTCAAGCCCTTTCTTCGGAGCATAGCTCATAATACCAGTAATATCTGTCGGCAATAAATCCACAGTAAACTGAATCCGCTTCATGTCACACCCAAGAACTCTCGCCATTGCACGAACAATCAGCGTCTTAGCTGTGCCCGGAACACCCTCAACCAAAACATGCCCATCACAAATTACCGCCCTTAAAATCCCATGAATAATATCATGCTGACCAACAACTATCTTAGACATCTCTCTTTCTACTTCAAAAAGTAATTGCTTCGTATCATCCTTCCTTTTAACCATTTATCACCTCACACATATTCATCTGTTTCAGATTTATTAAACCTTACCCTTTTATAAACATAAAATACAAACCCCATAAAAAATAATGCCAAAGTCGCAAATAGAATATAATAAAAATTATCTCTAACCGCACCATCAACCTTGTATCTAATCTGCTCATGAATCTTAATCTCCTCCTCACATGCTGTAATAGCTTCTTGCGCCAAACTCATCGTAGTTTCATAATCACCAGCTGCAAACGCAGCCTCCGCACGTCGAAACACTTCCGTCAATTCCAAACACTCAGGATTTTCCACAATAAATTTTTCCGTAAAAATCAAAATCTGTTCCGCCTCACTCTCATTTGCTTTCTCTATTTCAATAAAAAAATCCGCCCAATCCGAAAATTTAGGTGAAGTTACATTTGCAATAATGGTTGCCTTATATCTTCCTACCCTTTGAGTATTCGCCACAATTCTAAGATTAAACTCCTCAGATTGTCCTACCTTCAACTCCTCAATATAATCTCCATCAAGCGAAATATTCACATCATCCGAAAACATATCATTAAATCTAACAAGATTATCCAGAGAAATACCTCTTAAATCCATCTGTCCGTTATTCTGGATACTAAAAGGAACATCAATAAAACCTTTTTGAGAAATAATAATATCTCGTGGCACAATTATCCTCATCGAATAATATTTCACCACCGTCTTAGTGCTACTACTAGTTCGCGGGACTTCCACAATAATCTCAACAGGATTAGTAAAAGTCACATTAAATTCATTACTTGAAACATTTAAAAAAGATATATTATCTGAAGTATATTCATGAGCAATTACTTTTATAGTTTCCGTAGTTTCCACCGCAGAGCCCAAACTTAAATTCCAACCAGAGAAAGAAGATCCTATCTCAACATACCTATCGCCAACAATCGTCTCAATAGTAAAATTAACTACCTGATTAATCGCCTTATCCCAATAATCTACATCCTCAAAATAGTCATCTAAATAAAGCATACAGGCCGTTCCAACAACACAATTATTCCGATTTTGAATAGCCCCCTTGGTAAAACTCACATTCTGATTCGTATGCGTCACATTTACTTTCCAATTAACAGAATCCTTCAACTCGGGATAATCAGGATTAAAAACAACCAGCGTCAAATTCTTCAACATTCCATAACTCTCATCGGTATAACTTGGCGTCCAATTCCAACTATAATTTGTATTATCAGTCCACGAATAATTCGTAGCGTTACGAAGACTATCGTCAGAAATCAACGTTGTGTAATTAAAACTGGTCGCACTAGAATAAACAATTTTATCTAAATAAAATCTGTAAGTTAAGTTGGTATTATTGACCGCATAGTCTACCTCAAAATCTAAATCCCCCGTGGCATTGGCTTCATCCCAATTAAATTCGTTACCTATAGGTGTAGTAATATTCGGCGTTCCGTAAATATAAACATAAAATATCTGAGAATCGGTTTGGTTATCGGAATCCGTAACAGTAACATTATAATTCCAAATCCCTGCATAAGTTTCGTTAGAGCTCATATTAAACTCAACACTTCCATTATTTACTCCGATTGTAAGATTCGGCGAACCAGCAGTTAAATTAGCAATAGAATAACTAAGATTAAGTTCGTGCCTGTCATCTTCGTCATCCGTCGCATTCACCGTAAAATTTAGATAATCATAAATCGTAAGAGAACAATTGATGATTGTTGCCATATTCGGATC
>CBDVEE010000005.1:0-13677 GCA_965372925.1 uncultured archaeon | reverse complement strand
TGAAAAATCACCTAGTGAAGAAGAAAAGAAAGAAGAAGTGTCTGTTGAAGAAAAGAAAGAAGAGATTAATGCTGAAGAAGTAAAAACTTCGGAGGAAAAAGAATAAATGGAATACACATATGCGGCACTTTTGTTGCACAAGTTAGGAAAGGATATCAACGAGGATAATTTGAAGGCTGTTATTTCCGCGACTGGAGCTGAAGTCGACGAGGCTAAGGTTAAGGTTATGGTTGCGTCTTTGAGTGGCGTGGATATTGCGGACAAACTTGCAAATGCATCTATCGCAGCGGCCCCGGTGGCTGGTAGTGCAGAAACAGCAGAAGCACCAAAAGAAGAAAAGAAGAAAGAAGAACCAAAGGCTGAAGCGGCTGAAGGTTTGGCTTCATTGTTCGGATAAATTTCTTAATTGAAATTTTGGAATAGTGAGGTCTTAGTTGGCTTTGCTGTTTTTGAAGATGAAGTCTTTGTAGCTTTGTCTTTTCGGATTGTGGGGTTAGTTTAAGCGGAAGTTTTTGGGTGAATGTAAAATTATTTTTTCGTTAAATCAATAAGAACACGCCAGATTAAAAAAGTCATAATACAGAATAATACAAGAAAGAATAATACAAAAATTGTCGTTAATATAGCTCCAATTGTAGAATTTATTAAGGACCATTGAAATTTTGTAATCTCTAAAGTTAATGCTAAAAAAGTTCCCAAAGCCAATACTGCTGTTGCAATCATTAAAATTTTTGAAAACTTTGTTTGATTTTCTAGGGTTTGATTTTGATTTTTTGAAATTTTAAGTTGTTCTTTGGAAATTTTATCCTGATTTTTTAAAGATTGTATCTGACTTTTTGCCAATTCGGTTTGGCTTCTATAATAGTCTTTTTCATCGTTAGTCATTAATTGTGCCATACGCCCACACCCCGAATCGAACGGGGATGCCTCGAAAGGCCTGGTGTTCAAGACCAGTGCGATACCATTACGCGATGTGGGCTTCGCTCATCGTCGCGTAAGAATCTTTGATTCTAGCCGAGTTTCTCCGAAGTGACGGTACGCGATGTGGGCTTGGAACTTTAGAGATGGATAGGTTTTTAAATTTGATTAAAATATTACATAAGATGGTGAATTTCATAAAACATGTATTAAAGGGTATTGGAACTTTTTTTATTTTGGTAGTTCCGGGACTCCTTACAACCTTTTTTACGATTAAATTTGTTGAGAAAATTTATAAACATAGAGAACTTTAGGGTAGAATGGCAAGGATATGTAAAAAGAAATTAAAAAATATTTTAGAGAATAAGACGGTCGCAATCTTTATAATAGCAGTTTTGGTTGTTTTGTTTACGATGTTTGTCATGAAGATGTTTGACAATATTGATAATAATATGGCTACGAAAGTAAAATTAGAAACGAATCAGGGAGACATTGTAATAGAGTTGTATAGCGATATGCCTGTAACTGCGGGGAATTTTGAGAAGTTGGTTAAGCAGGGTTTTTATGATGGTGTGATTTTTCATCGGGTGATTAAAAATTTTATGATTCAGGGTGGCGACCCAACGGGGACGGGAATGGGTGACCCGAAAATTCCGAAGATAGAAGATGAGTTTATTACTGGGCATTCAAATATTCGCGGAACTCTTTCTATGGCGAACAGCGGACCGAATAGTGGAGGAAGTCAATTTTTTATTAATCTGGTTGATAATAGTTTTTTAGATTATGATAAGCAACCGTTGTCAAGTAAGCATCCTGTTTTTGGAGAGGTAATTGAAGGGATTGATGTTGTTGATAAGATTGCGAATGTTGCGACGGGAGTGGGAGATAAACCTGTTGAAGAAGTTGTGATTGTTAAGGCAAGTGTTGTTTAAAATGGAAAGAGATATTGCAGTTGTTTATCTTGTTGCGGGAATGTCTAGTAGATTTGGTGGAAAAATAAAACAGTTTGCGAGAGTTGGTCCGAATGATGAAACTTTGATTGAATATTCTGTAAATCAGGCGCTTGCCGCGGGGTTCAATAAAATAATTTTTATCGTCGGAGATAAAACAGAACAAGAATTCAAGGAAATGTTTGGGGATAGCTATAGAGGTGTTCTAGTTTTTTACGCAAAGCAAGAAATTGATTCTGAGACTAGGATAAAACCGTGGGGAACCGTAGATGCTTTGTGCTGTGCAAAGGAACTTATTGATTGCCCCTTCGTTGTTTGTAATGGAGATGATATTTACGGGGAAAATAGTTTCAAGATTCTAATTAAGCATATTCAGGATAACCAAGGAAGTGCAACGATTGGATTTAACCTTAGAGATGTTCTCTCAGATAGTGGAAAAGTAAACAGAGGGATTTTTGAAATTGATAGTAATCGAAATGTGACAGACTTAAGAGAAATTTTTGGAATAAAAAAAACCAACCTCAAGGAAAAAGGTTTGAGCCCCGATGATTTATGTAGCACAAATTTTTTTGCAATGCATCCTAATATAATTGAAATATTAAATTTAGAATTGAAATTATTCAAAGAAAAAAATAAAAACAACTATAATGCCGAGTGTTTACTCCCAGAAGAACTGCCAAAATTTATAAAAAAGGGTTTGATGACAATGAAAGTTTATTTCACTCCTGATAAATGGCTAGGTATTACAAATCCCGAAGATGAAATTGTAGTTAGAAAAATTATTTCAGAACAATCGGCTTAAATTTTTTTATAAATTTCAGTGCATCTCTCCTTTTTTTTCTGGATTCAGTATAGAGAGTTAGAATCGGTTCGCCCTTTTTGATTTTGCCAACATGTTTGTGTAAATAGACTCCTGCAGAAATTGTTTCAGGAGTTCCGAGAACCCGACAGAGTGAGTTTATTCCTGTATTACTAATGGAAATAATTCTACCTGAGCGCTTTGCTTTAATTATTTTTTTATGTTTTGCCAGCGTCAGTAGTTTCACTTTTTCATCAAAGTTTTTGCTACCATTCTGTGCATTAATAATTTCCTTAAATTTTTTATAAGCTTTCCCTGAAGACAACATTTCTTCTGCTACTTTTTTTGCATTTTTGATTCCACAGATTTTTAATAGTTCGGCTGAAAGATATAATGATTTTTCTTTTAAATCTCGGGGGTCTTCGTTTTGTAAGACTTTTAAGATATCAATCATTTCTAAAACAGGACCAACGCCGTTACCAATCGGTTGACTTCCGTCCGTATAAACTACTTTTAATTTTAATCTAAATCGTTTGCCTATTTTTTTGAATTTTTCTCCAAGTTTTTTCGCGTCAATTATGTTTTTCTTTTTTGCTCCCTTACCATATGGAATATCAATTAAAATGTATTTTGAACCTGCTGAGATTTTCTTTGACATAATTGATGCTAAAAGTTGTGGTTCTACGTCTAAATTTAGTAGTCGCTCCACCTGTATAATTTTATCGTCGGAAGGCGCGAGTCCAAGTGAGCCTCCCCATGTTATACAAGCACCTGTATTGTTAACGATTTTTGTAATTTGTTTTATAGATAGTTCAACATTTGAAATTGTTTCGATGACATCTGCGGTTCCCGAGGCTGAAGTTATCGCTCGTGATGATGTCTTTGGCACCGTTAGTCCCGCCGCCGCACAGATAGCCACAACAATTGGGGTCGTTCTGTTTCCAGCAATTCCTCCGATGCAATGTTTATCAGCTATGTATTTGCCTTTGAATTTTAATATTACTCCTGTCTTTGCCATTGCCTTGATCAAATTAATTATTTCTTCGAAGTTCATCCCGTTTAACTTTTCGGATGCGGTGAAGAATGCGATTTCTGCCTTAGTTAAATTATTGTGGACAATTTCGGAAATTAAATATTGTAGCTCTTCTTTATCTAATCTTTCTCCATTTAGTTTTTTCTTAATTAAAAGTGTCGCATTAGATATTTCCGATGTACCAACTTCCACGAGTGACCTATTTTTTAGTTGTAGGATTTTGCTTAGCTCGTGCGACAAACCTATTTGATTTTTTTTAACCAACTTCGGAAAGATATCTACTACAGCGTAAACTTTTTTTGAATTTGAAATTGTAATTCGATCGTCAACAAATACATTCATCTTTTTTGCAGTCTCGTCATTAAGAACGGCTACTGGACGACCTGCGAGCCAGTTGAAGTTTTTTATTTTTAATTTCACCCCTGGACCTCTTATTTGTTAAACAAATCTTTTAGTTTGCCTTGTCGATAGAATTCAATAATAATCAGTACGTATGCAAGGGTGAGTGGACCAAGAAGTAATCCTGTAATTCCGAAAAAATAAATACCTCCTATTGTTCCGATGACGCTTAATACGGTTGGAAGATTTGTCTGTTTTGATAGGATATACAGTCTAAGTAGATTATCGATTGTTGAGACAAACAGTGCGCCATAAAGTAGAAGAAATACTCCGTCGAATGTTTGGCCATTGATTAGCAGAAAGATACTGACTGGCAACCAGACAATCCAAGAACCGAGAATCGGAATCATTGAAACAATGCATGCGATGAATGTTAAAGTTAGAGCATTAGAAACTCCTAGAAAAAATAGGCACGCTCCGACAGCTAGACCTTGAACGATTCCAATGAAAACTTGTCCAAAAACTATTGCATTAGTTATTTCCCTGAATTCTTTAAGAATTTTTGCTTCCGTAGCATCGGAAAACGGGGATAGTGTTGAAATGTATTCCCGAAGTTCATTGGCATCTCGTGTTGCAAAGTAAAATGTAAAAAAGAAAACTGCGAATTGAAGAAGTAATGACGGAAGATTTTTGACTAATATTTTAAATTGATCTAAAAATGTTGAGAAAAATTTGCCTATAATATTATCAAGATTTATTGCTAACGTCGATGATATATTGCTCTGAACAAAATTATTTATGTATTCTCCAAAATTGAAATTTTGAAGCAGAACATATACTGCAAAGAGTTGGTTGACTAAAACTGGAACCATATAAATTATTGGAATTGCGATTAGTATCATTAATCCAAAAAGAAGTATAAGGGCTGATAGTGTTTTTCTTTTGACTCGTGTTAGAATTTTTTTATAAACTGGATTAAAAATATAGGCAAAAAGAAGACCAAGTATTATTGGTATAATTATTGGTTTTAAAATGAAAAATGTCAGAACAAAAATACCAAGAATTATTGCACCAGCTATACCCCTCTTTATGTCTTTATAATCTGCCATAATAATCTATGGATTAACAATTTATAAAGTTTCGGAAAATGGGCAGAAAAATTTATAAAGAGATTTTATGTTTTTACCGTATGGTTATGAGGAAAATTTTTGATGGCATTTTTGACGATGAGGTACATTTGGCGTTTTTGCGATTCGGTCGAGGACAATATAAAAATAAATATTTGTTACATGGAAAAAGACAGGCAAAGAATTGGGCAGTTAAAACGGGAGCGGAATATACAAATTTTTTGGTGAGAAGTTGTTTGGGAAAAATTGATGGATATGTTGCGATTAGTGGAGTTATTGTTTCGACTTTGGATTTAAAAAATGAGATTGAATTTGAAATTAAAAAAGTTAGTAATTTTCAGGGTGTTCGAAAATATATTATTGACACTGAAATTGAGCCATCGAAAATTTTAGATTTGATAGATAAATATCCGAAGGGTTTTTTTGCTTTAAGTTTCAAGGGAGAGGGTTTTGTTTTGAAGATTAAGGCAAAGGCGCCGAAAAGTGGGAAGTCAGGAAAGGATGATGAGAAGCCGGTTGCTGATTTTTGTTCTCTGAAAATTGGAGATAGGACAATTATTGATGAGTTGTTTTTCGGAGTTGGAGATTTTCAAGAAGTTTCCATTCGTTATGAGATTGATGTAACCGATATTGTTTATCCCACAGATATAGAAAATTTGAAGCCGACCGAAATTAGAGAATTAGCGAAAAGAAAGGGCGTTATTAAAAGGGATATTGATGTGGATGGAATTATAAGAATGCACGAAGCTGAATTTGTGGTGTAGTAAGATTTAAATATAAGAAATCGTTATTATTATTATGAGAGTTGATTGGATGGCTATTACTGGAATTGTTGTTGCTTTGCTTTTGCTTGGAGGTATTCTTTGGGGAATTCCTAATTATAAGGTTTATGCTCGTGAGTTGAATGGCAAGGCGCAACTAAGAGAGGCAGAATGGAACAGACAGATTGCAGTTCAAGAAGCAGAGGCGTTAAAAGAATCAGCTCAACTAAAGGCAGATGCGGAGATTATTAGAGCGGTGGGAATTGCTGAGGCGAATGAAATTATTTCTGAAAGTTTAACTGAAAGGTATATCCAATATAAGTTTGTAGAAGGATTGAATGACGGGAATACGGAAGTGATTTACGTACCGACCGAAGCGAATTTGCCAATTTTGGAAGCTAGGGGATAGAAAGTTTTGTAAAAATAATTGAAATATAGTTGGTTTCTTTGTTGTAATAAGATGAGGAGAGTGTGTCTCTTTGGGCGGTCGAATTATAATATGGTACACGCTGATTTATCATTTGGTGTGCATTTCTAATAACAGATTCTGGATTTCCTTCATTTAAAGAATCTTCTTCCCATGATGGTCCAGAAAATAAACATAAACACATGTTATTGTTTATATTAGAAACTAATTAAAGCTTTGCCTTGGAATCAAACCAACCCAACTTATCCCGTTTATCTAACTTTTTAATTTGACATTCAGCTTTTTGTGCGTCAGACCTGTTGGAACATTCTTTGGCTCGTAAAAGTTTTTTGAATCTTTTTTGGCGAACATATTTACTACCTTTACCTTTGGCGTGAATTTTCATTCGTTTGTCGATGTCGTTGGTAACGCCAGTATAAAAAGAGCCGTCCTGACATTCGAGAAGATAGACAAACCAACGAGAAACATTGTTTCTCGTAGTGGGTAGTTGGTAGTGGGTAGTTGGTAGTAATGTGTTGTATGACTTGTCAGTGCTAATTGGTTCAAGAAATGATTTTGTTTGTCTGGTTTTTATTTCTGTCATTGGACATTGAGGTTTTTTTGTTTTGCACAGGACGAACAAATGAGAGCGGTATCTTTTAAGGACATATAATATCTGTTGCCTTGCTCGAGAATGTCGTTGAATTTTTCCCAGCCCTTTTCAATTGTTAGTTTACCCGAAATAACTTTCTCTGGGACTTTTGACGCTTTTTCTAATAAGTCGATTCGCTTCTTGAACATTTTGTAATGATAAAGATTCGGCTTCGCGGATTTTGATATTTTTTTATTACAGCTGTAACAATTTGTTTGTGTTATTAAAAGTTCTTGTTCGCGAATTGCCCACTGAAGTTGAAAGTCTGCATCTTGTATTAGGTGTTTGTAATTCCCTATACCACCAAGTCGGTTGAATGTTAAAGTTATTGTTTCTTTTGTGGTATTTATATTAGATATAGCTATCTCTCCTATTTTTCTTGAATATCTCCAGATTGGGTATTTTTTTTCTTTTCGTGGAGTTATGGTTAGTTTGCCTATTCGATAAGCCTTCGCACCTGCTTTGATTTTTCCAATCATTAAATCTTTTTTTCTTCGGATAGCCCGCTCTTTTTTTTCTATGGATTTTTTCGCGATGGTTTTGTCTTTTTTGGAAATGTAACCCTTTTCGCCCGGGAGAATGTTCGGAGTTTTTATTGTCATAAAGGAAAAAGGAAAAAGAGGTTTTTAAGAGTTGTTGATGGAGTAATATTAGAATATTTCTGTTGATATAAAGTTTTATAAAGCCTTTTTTCCGATTATTTTTAAGGTTCCATCCAAAACTTAAATGTTTGGATGATGAGAATTTTGTGATTGGTTGGTCACGATGAGACGGCAAGTGCTATTGCTTAATTATCAGATAGTTAGAACTATCAGGAGATAAAATGACAGATAATAACGGAATACGAAGTGGAAGTTTGCAGTTTTACCCGAGGGTGCGAGCTAAGAAAGTTGTGCCTAGTGTGAATTGGAAACCAATTTCTAAAGACGGTGTTGGGTTCATGGGTTTTGTCGGATACAAGGTCGGGATGATTTCTGTTTGGGCAAAGGACAACACTGAACATTCTATGACGAAGGGAAAAAGAATCGCCATTCCGGCGACTGTTATTGAGTGTCCTATTATGAAAATTTATTCGGTTCGATTTTATAAAAATGGGAAAGTGAGTAAGGATGTTGTTGTTTCTAATGATAAAGATTTAAAAAAGAGCGTTAAGGTTGCGAAGAAAATTGGTGAGTTTAAGGGGGTTGATGGTTTTGATGATGTTAGGGTGATTATGTATTCTAGCGTGAAAGATACTTGTGTTGATAAGAACAGGGCGGATTTGATTGAGATTGGTGTTTCGGGTTCTAATGAAGAGAAGCTGGCTTTTATTAAAGAAAATATTGGAAAAGGGATTGCGGTCGGCGATGTTTTTAGTGACGGACTTGTTGATGTTCGGGGCGTTACAAAAGGTTATGGAACGCAGGGTCCTATGAAAAGATTTGGTATTGCATTGAAATCGCATAAGTCTGAAAAGGGAAGACGAAGACCTGGTTCTTTGGCGCCGTGGCATCCATCAAGAGTTACTTTCCGAGCACCTCAGGCTGGGCAAACTGGTTATCATAATAGGATTACTTATAACAATCTGGTTTTAGAAATTGGAAAGATTAAGGAAAAAGATATTAATAAAAAAGGTGGGTTTGAACATTACGGTGTTATTAAGACAGATTATATTATTTTGAAAGGTTCAATTCCGGGACCAAAGAAAAGAGGACTTGTGATTACTCCAGCTATTCGTCCAACTAAATATAAGGCTAAGAAAAAAATTGAGGTGGTTGAGTTGCGATGAAAACAAAACTATTTGATGAAAAAGGGAAAGAGAAAGGTTCTATAGATTTGCCAAAGAGTTTTTCGGTTAAGATTCGAGAGGATATTTTGTCGAGGGTGTTTGAGACGCAGAGGGGTATTCATGTTCAGGCTTATGGTTCGATGGAGGGTGCTGGTGCTCAGTATTCGGCTTCAGGTATTTTAAAGAAAAAGAGACACGATTGGAAGGCAACTTATGGTAAGGGGATATCTAGGGTTCCAAGGAAGATTATGTCGAGGCATGGTGCTTCATTTAATTGGATTGGCGCGACTGTTGCGAGCACGCGAGGTGGACGAAGACCACACGCTCCAAGAAGTGGAAAAAGTTTAATTAAGAAAATTAATAAAAAAGAACTTTTGATTGCTTTTAATTCTGCTTTGGCTGGAACGGTTGATGCGAAATCTTTAGAGAAAAAATATGGAAAGAAGGTTGAGTCTGGATTTATTTTTGGTGCTGATATTTTAGAGATTAAAACAAAAGATTTTATTGCGGTCATGAGAAAAGTTTTCGGTGATGCGTTTGGAACTATTTTGAAACATAAGTCTATCCGAGCTGGTATTGGAAAAATGAGAGGAAGAAAATATAAATCGAATGCTGGGTTGCTGTTTGTTGTCGGGAATGAGGAAAACATGAAAAGGAAAGGTGTAGAAGTTGTTCGGGTTGTTGATTTAACGATTAAGGATTTGTCGCCGAACGGAGAACCGGGACGGTTGGTTTGTTATAGTGAGAAAGCAATTAAAGATATTGGGGAAAGGTTTGGCAAAGCCAAATCATTTGCAAATGCAAACATTTCCAAGAGGTTTAAATAAAATGTGGTGGAAAAAGAAGATTGTTGAAAGGAAGTTTGGGGACTTTAGGAAAGGAATAGAATATATGGATTATCTTGAAAGTATGGAAATATATCGCCGTAATGTAGTTAATATAAATAGTGATATAAAGACAAGAGTTCCTGTTAATTTAGAAGATCCAAAGGATATAGCTCAGGAACAAGAATGTATGGATGATTTTAAAAAAAGAGTTTTATTATTTGAAGATTGTTTTCAAAGTGCGTATAAAAAAGCACGAGATATAGAAGATGAATATGGATATGAATATAATAATAGAAGGAAATATGGATATAGGGGATTTGCCTGTGGAGCTGAAAGAGTATTAAAGGTTTTTGATGAAATTAAACAGGATACTTTGGAGAAATTTAAATAAAATGGTAAAAACAATAATTTTAGAAAAAATAAAATCTACGGAAAAACTTGTTCGGCAGATTGAGTCGGATAATATTTTGGCTTTTATAGTTGATAGAGCGATTAGCAAGAAGGAAGTTAAAGATGAGGTTGAGAATTTGTTTGATGTGAAAGTTGCGAAAGTTCGAACACATACTTTGAAAAATAAAAAAATTGCTTATGTTAAATTAAAGGCGGATTATCCAGCGGTGGATGTTGCGACTAAGTTGGGGATGATGTAATGGGAAAGAGAATAATTCAACAGCGTAGAGGAAGAGGTGGACATACTTATAAAGTCAGAGAGAAAGCTGGAAAATTAAGACCGGGATATATTGCTGATTTGAAGGGCGAGTTTGAATGTGTAAAATTAATCGCTTCCGTCGGGCACTCTGTTCCGATTGCTAAGTTTATGAATAAGGATGGGGTTGTTTTCTGTAATTTTGCGGTGGATTTATTATATGTCGGACAGAAAATTAATATTGATGGAAACAAGCCGGGTGATATTTCAAAACTTGGGGACTTGAAAAATGGAATTGAGATTTTTAATATTGAACATAATCCTAAGGACGGAGGAAAGTTTGTCAGAACTGGTGGAAATTTTGGGACAATTATGGCGAAAGAGGGGGACGTTGTTAAGATTATGATGCCGTCGAAAAAAGTGAAGAAATTTAATGTGAATTGTAGGGCTACTGTTGATCGAGCTGCGGGAGATGGTAGAATGGACAAGCCGATTTTGAAGGCGGGTAAGAAGTTTTATATAATGAAAACAAAATCTAAGCTATGGCCGAGAACTTCTGCTGTTAAGATGAACGCTATTGACCATCCGTTTGGTAGTGGTCGAGGGAAAAGAATGAAAAGTAAAATTGCTAAGAGAAATGCGTCGCCGGGTAAGAAGGTTGGTTTAATTAGACCGAGAAGGACAGGGAGGAAGAAAAGATGAAATCTTTGATTGCATCTTTTCGGGTGGTCGGTGTTCGGGGCTTGGGCAATTTAGCATGGAGGGGGATGAAATAAAATGGCGGAAACAATACAAAAGAGAGATAAAAGTAAATTTTATCGAGGGAAGAAGACCGAAGAGCTGAGGTCAGTTGATACTCGGGAGTTTGCGAAGTTAGTTAAGGCTCGAGCGAGGAGAACGATTTTGAGAAACTATGATGTTATCGAGACTTTTGTTACGAAGTGTGAGAAAAATACTTTAAAAAATAAACCAATAAAAACCCATGATAGGTCTCTTGTTGTTGTCCCGAGAATGCTTGGTAAAACTATTGGAGTTCATAATGGAAAGGAGTTTATTCGGGTAATTATTGTAGAAGAAATGTTAGGACATAGATTGGGTGAGTTTTCCATGACGAGAAAGATTGCAAAACATACATCCGTTGGAGGCGGAGCTAAAAAGAAGGTGGTAGTTAAATAAAATGGCGTCATCAAAAGAATCTACCAAGAAGCATAATGCGAAGATTGAAGGTAAATCCAAAATAGATCGGACTCCAGAAATGAAAAACGAAATAAAATCAAGTACTGAGAAAAAGGAATTAAAAGTAGACGAGGCTTCAAAAATGAAAACAGATGTTGAGAAAATAGAAACAAAGAAAGTTGAGATTAAAGGAGAAAATATTAAAGCCGAGAAAGGCAAAGAAAAAAAGGTTGCTAAACAAAAAGAAATTCCAAAAAAAGAAGTTGCGGTTGCTAACGGGTTTTCGTTGAAGATTTCTCCTAAGCAGTCTAAGTATATTATGAGAATTATTCGTGGCAAGAGTCCCGACGTTGCTGTTGTGAGATTAGAGGATGTTATTAGCGAAAAGAGACCTGTTCCTATGGCTGGTTTGGAAGTTGGGCATAAGAAAGGGAAAGGACTTGCTGGTGGAAAGTTTCCAAAAAATGCATGTAAGGCAATTATTGAAATTGTGAAGCAGGCTAAAGCTAATGCTGTTGTCGCTGGAATTGAGAATCCTGTGATTAATATTGCTAAGTCAGATGGGGCATCTGCTCCGTATAGAAAAGCTGGTCGGAAAGCTAAGAGGGCGCATATTCATATTGAGATTAGAGATAAAACTAAATTAATTGGAGTTAAAAAATAATGGAAGAAAAGAAATTTGTTGGAGTGAGAAAGGATGAATATAATATTAAACAGTTTGTAAAGCGAATGTTCGGTAAGGGTAAGGTTTCAAAAGTTCGAATTGAGTACACTCCCGTCGGGGAGAGAATTGTTGTTTCGACACATAAGCCGGGTTGGATAATTGGAAAGCGAGGTGAGAAAATTAATGAGCTGACTGAAATTTTGAAGAAGCGGTTTAAGATGGAGAATCCTCACGTTGATATTGAGGAGATTATGCATCCTGAGTTTGATGCACAGTTGGTTGCCGATGATATTGCTTTGACTCTTGAGAGATTTGGTGCGATGAAATATAAAGCGGCGAGTTATAGGGCTCTTGGAAAAATTAAAAACTCTGGTGCTTTGGGTGCTGAGTTGAGATTATCAGGTAAATTGCCAAGTGATAGAGCGAGGGTTTGGAGATTTCATTTTGGTTATTTGAAGAAAACTGGGGACGCTGCGAAAGTTGTGGATAGATCTGAGTCTATTGCTCGGACGAAACAGGGTATTGTTGGAATTAAAGTTGCCATTTTAGCTCCGGGTATAAAAATGTGCGACCAGATTGTCGTCGACGAAGATTTTATGAATAAGGTTAAGAGTAATGCTGCTTTTGAAATTGTTGAAGAGGTTAAAATTAAAAAGAAACGGAAGGTGGTGAGGAAAAATAATGGTAGATAAAAAAATTATGACAGCTAAGGAAATGAAGGGAAAAATTATTGATTTGAAGATTGAGTTATTGAAAAATGTAACGAAAAGAAAAAGCATTAAAAAGGAAATTGCGCGGTTATTAACTATGGCGAAAAAATCAGAGTTCGGTGTTCGGGATATCGGGGTGTCGGAGACTAAGGCAACTGAAAGTAATGCTAAATCAGATGGAGGAAGCAAGTAAAGTGGAAATTTGTCCGAAGTGTGGATTGCCTATGCCGGCGTGTGTTTGTGGCGAGATTGCCAAGGCGCAACAGCAGATTACTGTGAAAACGGAGACAAGGCGTTTCGGAAAAGTTAATACTGTAATAAGTGGATTCGACGACGGTGTTGATATTAAAGACCTCGCAAAAAAGCTCAAAATGAAAAGAGCTTGTGGGGGTACGGTTAAAAATAAAATTATCGAATTGCAAGGAAATCATAAGAGCTTCATAAAACCTATTTTGGCTTCAGAAGGTTTTAGTGAGGAGCAGATTAAAGATTAAAATGGTTAAAGAAAAAATAAATGGAATTGAGAAAGAAGTAAAGTGTAGGGATAGACTTTGTCCTAAGCATGGGGATAGAAAATTAAAGATGCGGGGTCGGACTTTCGAGGGTGTTGTGATTAGAAAACGAAATACTCGGGTTACGATTCAATTTGAGAGAATGTTGAAACTGCCGAAGTATGAGAGATATGAGAAAAGAAAAACGAAGATTCACGCGAGATTGCCTGATTGTATGAAGAATGATGTTGTTATTGGAGATTTGATTCAGATTACAGAGACCCGACCAATTAGTAAGATGATTCATTTTGTTGTTATCAAAGTTATTAGAAAATTGGAGGTGGGAGTATAATGGAAGGAGGAAGTTGTGGTTGTGGAATGTATGAAAGTAGAGGGAAAATCATTCTTGA
>CBDVEE010000004.1:0-14922 GCA_965372925.1 uncultured archaeon | reverse complement strand
AACAACAGGAATATCAGTAGAACCTTCTCCTTCATGATAGTCAGAATCCTCATATTTGTCAAGATCCACAACTAAAGTCTTATCTATTTTTCCGACACCAATAGCAGAAACCATCTCCTTCATGGGAATTCCAGCATGAGCCAAAGCCATTGCGGCAGCATTCAAACCCGCGACTCTCGTCCCTGCATCAGCTTGAGGAATCTGAATAAAAACATCGACAACAGTATTTGGAAAACCACTTAAATCAACAACCGAACTTAAAGCCCACTCGCTGACCTTCGAAATTTCATCACTCCTTCTATTTGGACCGGGTCGAATTCTATCACTAACCGAAAAAGGCATCATCCCATACGAAACTCTTAAAATACCCGTTTGAGCATTTTGCAAATGTTGAGGATGCAAAGTTCTCGGACCCCGAACAACCGCGATAGCTCTCGTTTTCCCTGTTTCAAACATAGCCGAACCATCAGCCGACGGAACAATTCCAACCTTCGCACTCATCGGTCTAACTTCATCCACCTTTCTTCCACTATCTCGTTTTGTATATAATCCTTCTGCCATTATTCTTCTCCTCCATCGGTATCTTCTGCAATGATTTCAACACTGTCAGTTTTCAAACCAAGTTTCTTAATAAAATCTTCAACCTTTTTAGTCAAACCAGTAATAGTAACATTATCTACAATAAACTCGATAATTTTTTTTGCGGTAACTTCACTATCGGTGTCCTTTCCATAAATCCAAACCTTGCCATTTTGTCCAACCGTAATATCACACCCAGTAGCACCTTTAATTAATTTTACCATACTCCCTTCCTTCCCGATAATTCTGGGAACCTTATTCGGACCAACCGAAATAATCATACCACCATCAATTTTTCCATATCCTCTCATTTTCATTGAAACATCAACGCCCCGAGACTTGACATCCCAAACCTTAACGATTACAGATTCTCCGAAATCCAAAAATTCCTGCATCTCGTTTTTATTAATATATCGTGGCACTTCAGCAACCGGCAAAAATGCATTCTGTGCTCCGCCAAAATTAATTAGCCACCCATTAAATGTAATATCTACAATCGTTCCAATAATTGTATTTCCACGTCGAGGATAATAAGCTCCAGAGATAGGAGAAACCCTAACATGTTTTTCAAAAACATTAACAATACCATACATACCTGCAACCACATCAGACCCGTCTCGATAAACACCGTCGCCAGGTAAAAACTCGTTCCCAGAAACTATCGTTTCACCCGGAATAACAATTTGTCTTTTTTCTTTGCCCGACCCAACGGGTACACTTTTTGGTGTTGCCATATTATTTTTAGATAATCTATAATTTTTTACTATCAATTTTTCTTATCTTATAATTATTTTTACAAAAAACTCTTTATAAACTTTACTACTCAATTTTTCAATTCTTCACTCAATACACTCCCCTGTGTCGCCCCATTAATCTTATCATAAAAATCAAAAATCAAACCAGCCGGCATCTCAACCACAACTTCCAAATCTCCATTATCTTTCCAGTTTTCCTCAATCATAAATTCTTTAACAATACCATAGGCTTTCCCAGTATGCAAAGCTGGAACAGTCAACTTGACTTTTTTCATTTCAATCTTAATTGGCAATACTTTAGACAGTTGGTCCAAAATTTCAGAAACTTGTGCTTCGATGGGTTTATTTTTAACATTAACATGTGCCTCACGTAAAGCTTTCATAATTCTGTCAGGCGTGTAAGGCCGACCTTCAGGCGATACAGCATTACTTGCTAAAAAATCAACAACCTGTTTATACTTCTGCTCATGCTCAGACTTCATCGACTCCGCCGTCCGCACAACCTCACCCTCTTTAATAATTTTCTCGGCGACCGCCATCATATCACTCGTTCCAAAAGCCTCATCCAAATCCTTATCTCCAGCATGCTCCCCAGATTTCAAATTATGAAAAATTGCATCAGTCAAAACAGCAACCCCAAGATTTCCCTCACCTTTCCGAACCTTTATCGCCTCATCCAAATCAACAAGTATCTCAAAATTCTTTCCACCCTTCTTTGTTCGTGCCGTTGTTTGTGTCATATTAAATCAAAAATATTCTTCTTTAAATATCTTACCTAATACCCCTCATACTCACCCAATCCTCTATCAAAAAGTTGTCGAGCTTTTTCAGAAAAAGCACCTCTAATTTTACTAAGAGTTATCCCATCCAATTTCTCTAATCTTTCAAGCGCAGGACTATATCTAATCACATCAGAAGATAGACTAATTTTCCCATCAAATTTCAAATAAAATACATCATTAAAACTCCCATCAGTCCCTTCTTTTTGAGAAAAAGGAAATTCCTTTTTAAAAAATTCTTCAATTACCAAAGACGCTCTTACTGCCCCTCTTGGTCTATCTTCTATTTCAGGATATGAAAACTCTGTATACTTAAATTTCCACCCAGCATCTTTTCCATCCTGAAGATGATAACTCTCAAGTCTATCCTGACGATTCTGTCTCACAACATCCATAAAACTTCAAACCAAATTCACTTTATAAAAATTATTATACTACACTTCTAATTCACAGGCGCGAAAACAGAGCGCAAAAAACTACTACCAAATCCCAAATTCCAAATCCCTACTCTAGTTCTTTCCCGCTCAACTTCTCAATCTTCCCCTTACTCAAAATCCCAGCATCAAATCTATCAACATTAAAATCATCTCCCTGAATTTCTTTAAAGATTTCTAAAGCCAACTTAATTCCCTCTTTTGAACTCATTCCTTCCCGATATTTCTCTCGCAATAATTTCTTGATAGCGTCGTCGTTTTCACCAATAGCATTTGCTTTATATTTCAAATAATTCCCTGTAATATCTGTCGTATACAAAACCGGCTTTCCGTTAAAACCCGCGAACATCATCGAAACACCAAACGGTCTCGCCCCGCCATACTGTGTAAATTGTTGTTTAATATCCGCAATATCCCGAACAATAGATTCCGTAATCGGAGCAGAACCATAAGTTATCCGATGCTGTTGTGCCGAAACTCTCGCCCTATCAATTAAAACTCTTGCATCCGAAACCATCCCAGCCGAAACACAGATAATATGTTCATCAATCTCACTAATCTTATTCGCCGACTCCTCAACAACCAGACTGTCCCTTTTCCTTCTATCTGAAACAATCACAACACTATCCTTACAAACAACACCAATAGAAGCCGAACCAAGCCTAATCATCTTCTCCGCATATTCTACTTGCAAAATATGTCCATCGGGCGCAAACATTGTCGCCGTTCGGTCATATCCCATTTGCTGGTGTTGTATATCGTCCATTTTCGTTTATTGGAAATAGTGTGAAGGCTTTACTAAACCCACTCCCATATTACAAATTAAAACCTACCTTAATAAAATTTATTATACTCCACTTTTAAGCCTTTCCCCTCAGCCCCTTCAACGTCCCACTAACTTTCTCAATCCGAATTCCTGCCAAAGCCAACGCCGCTCTAACATCTTCCAATGATTTTACCAAGCAACTCCCAACTAACCATCCAGAAAAATTCCTTGTATCAACTTTCATATAAGCCGACTTCGCGAATCCAAGCATGCCAATATATTCCAAAATCGCGGACTCAACTTTAGTGTTACTTGCTTTAACCAAAAAATACCTTCTCTTATCCCGAGCTGACGGCTTAAGTTTTAATTTTTTTCCTTTTACCATGTTTCTTTTTAGATTTAGAAGCTTTTAATTTTTTCCTTTTATAATACTTCTTCTTAGATTTCAAAATTTTTAATTTCTTCCTATTTAATCTAATGACAGCGACAATTAAAATAATTAAAACAACAATCACCCAAAAATAATCTCTAATCATCAATCCTTCTGTTTCAACAACTTCACTGTCCATTGTGTGATAAATTTCATTCTTTTCATTATCCTCATCAACCTCAACCTTTTTTACAATCTCTTCAAAAATTCGCATTATACTAACATTCGCCTTGCCATATTTAATTTCATTTAGCTTAACATAAAAGTCATAATAGTTTTGGGAACTTAAATTCAATTTTATTTCTTCTCCGACGGTTAGTGTTAGATAAATAGGTTCACTCTCAACTATAATATCAGCGGAGTTAGATTCAACTTTTAAAATTTTTAATG
The DNA here is from genome assembly GCA_965372925.1 of uncultured archaeon. Lineage (GTDB taxonomy): Archaea > Nanobdellota > Nanobdellia > Pacearchaeales > GW2011-AR1 > JAGVXH01. The sequence continues at coordinate 10,789 of CBDVEE010000004.1, read as the reverse complement.
AATGCTCACCCGAAGCCAATTTAAAACTAATCTTATCTTTTGCTTTCAATTTAACGGAATAGCCGGAAATCATTTTTGAATTATCTGCAGAATATATTTTAGGTGTAGGGCTACTGCTTCCGCCACCCAGATTTGGAACATCCGAGGACGAGCTTATTGTAAACAAAACTATAGAAGAGTTTCCAATATTTCCCGCACCGTCACTACAATTAACATAAGCACTGTGAGTCGCAACACTTAGACCAGAAACAGAAATAAAATTTGTGCCAGAATTATTAATAACACTCATGTTCAAAGTTTCACTACTATCTACATAAACACTGCAATTAGAAACAGGATTTGAATCGGAAACATTAAAACTGAATTCAATAGTTGTAGATGTCCCATCCGCAACTTCAGACAAATTAATTACTGGCGCCGTTACATCATAAGTTATTGTAAAATTGTTTTCCGCTGAAGAGTTATAAGAAACATTATTCACACCCATACAATTCCAACTATAATTCGTTTCTTCAGATAAAGTCCAGTTAAAAATCGTCCCGTTATTTATTCCACTAATATTTTTAGTAGTCATATTAATTAAATTCCCCGTTGAATTCCACAAATAAAAAGTCACATTAGAAAGATTGTAAGTTTCCTCGGAAGTCAAGTTACAGGTAAAATTGGTTTGATTGATATTGGTATAACTATTATTTTCCGGGCTGGTTAGATTTACGACAATGCCTCCGATGGTTAGAGTATAATTCATCGCATTCCCTAAATTTTCCTCAACATCAATAACAAAACAATTCCAGTCATAAGTTCCTTCGGGCATATTTGTTAAATTAAATAAAGTTTGATTTTCTGTTCCTGTTAAATTATTTGTTGTGCTATTATAAAGCCCCGTCGAATTCCAAATTTTCAAAGTCACATTCGCCAACTGCCAGTCCGTTGCGTTACAAGTAAAAGTCTGATTAAAGGTCAGATTGATATGATTATTGATGGGAGAAACTAATGTTACATTTGGAGCATCGACGTCGAGAGAAAGAATGGCTGAGTGGACATTTATACGAGAGAAATTATTGGAACTTTCATTAAATTGTAATCCTGTGCCATATAATATATCTTCAATTTCAGAAGGAGTTTTGATTTGCCCACTTAAACTTAAATATTGATTTATTAATGCGATGGCTCCGGCAACCATCGGGGTTGCCATTGAAGTTCCGGACCAAGATTTGTATTTATTATAACTACAACATCCCACAGTAGAGTTAACATTTACACCAATCCCAAACAATTTTACAAAGGAACTTCTAGAATAATATAAATTATCACTCTTATCAACAGCTCCAACAGGGGTAGCATTGGAGATACACGCTGGCCAACTAATTCCATCTATCCAATCACTATTCCCAATAGCAATTGTAACCGAAATATTTTCTACAAAAGCAGCATTAATTTTAGATGTTAAATCTAAAACTTTATTATCACAATCACTCTGATTCTCAGAAGTAAACTTCTCTGCTCCACCAAGACTCGCAGTAATTACAGAAATGTTATATGTCGCGGCATTATCAAGACACCATTGAATCCCATTTTCCAAATCAAGAGAATTTCCATCACCACTACCATTCATAATTTTTACAATAACAAGTCCCACATCTCCAGCTATTCCATTAATTCCACCACTTGCTCCGACAATTCCACCAACATGAGTTCCATGCCCATTATCATCTTCAGCGCTATCATCTTCAGCCGTATTGTCGGGACAACATCCACCCCCAACAGTAACATTACTCACAGAACAAAAACATTTTTCCACCAAAATTCTCCCAGCAAAATCAGGATGAGTTATATTTATACCAGTATCCAAAATACAGACAGATTGTGAAATGCCACTAAGATTAATGCTATTAATTTTTAAATTCCAAACAGAATCAGCGCCAACAAGCACAACAGATTCACCAAGAAAAGCACGCAGTGGGAAATTCATTCGAACTTCCTTAACTTTGGGGTCAGACATCAAAATCTCCAATTCCTTCTCGGAAACATAAGCACTAAACTTATCATCTTGTTCAACAGTTTTTTCAACAGCAACATCGCTCATCGTTCTAATCCCATTAAAATTTATATTTTTATCAACAATAACTGCGACCTTTTCTGCCCCATCATCAAACGCTTTCAAAACTTCTTCATTAACAACAGCTCCACTAACAAATCCCACAATCATCAATCCAAGAACTAAAACTAAAAAGAAAGTTACAAAATTCTTATTCATTTTTTACAATTTCGCACTCCCCTTCAATATATTCGCAACGCCCCGCGCCACAATCCAAGGGTCCCAAACAAACCATGGTGCACATTATATCACTACAATCTGGCGCCTCACTTTCCAAAACACATTCAGTTGCATGACAGCAACTTGCAGGAACGCACTCAATCTCCTCTTTGCTATTCCACTCTCCGACAAACCAAAAGAAACCCACGACTAACAAAACTCCCAAAATAACAATCGTCCCAATCAGCCCTTTTTTATTCATAGCAAATCAAATCAAACAATCATTAAAAACATTACGCAACAATTAAAAACTCAAATCACTACAAATTTCTAGCAAGATGGTGAAAATACACACAGTTGGCGGGTTCTCGGAAGTTGGGAAAAATATGGTTGTAGTTGAGTTGGAAGAAGACGCATTTATTTTTGATGAAGGATTTTTTTTGCCGGCAATTGTGTCTATGCAGGAACGGGATAAAGTTATGACTGAAAAAAGATTAAAATCAATTAAGGCTGTTCCGGAAGATTCTGTAATTAATAAAATTAAACATAAAGTCCGGGCTCAGTTTATCAGTCATGCACATCTCGACCACGTCGGCGCCATTCCTTTTTTGTCCGACAAATATAACGCACCAATTTATGGAACTCCGTTCACAATACAGGTTTTAAATTCCTTACTAAACGACAACGACATCGTCCTCAAAAACAAAACTTTTACAATAAAGCCAAACACTACGTTTTATGTTCGGGGCAAAAACCAAAAATACAAAGTAGATTTCATAAACATAACCCATTCAACTGCACAATGTTTGATGATTGCAATTCAAACATCGAAAGGAGCTATCATTTACGCAAACGATTTCAAGCTCGATGACACTCCAGTTTTGGGGCTAAAACCGAACTACAAAAGACTAAGAGAAATAGCAAAAGAAGGTGTCCTCGCTTTTGTGGTAGATTCTCTCTATTCCGGCTCCGAAAGAAAAACTCCTTCTGAAAAAGTAGCAAGGGTTTTACTTGAAGAGGTTTTGTTGACAATTCAAAACAGAAATGCCGGAATGATTGTAACAACATTTTCTTCCCATATTGCAAGATTGAAATCAATTGTCGAATTTGGAAAAAAGTTAAATCGGGAAGTGGTTTTACTGGGAAGAAGTATGGACAAATATTCAACCGCCGCAAAAAATGTAGGTATCGCACCTTTTCTAAACGACATAAAAATTGCAAAATATCGAAGACAAGTAGAAAAAATTTTGCACAAAGTAGAAAGAAGAAGAAAGGATTATCTAATTGTTTGCACCGGACATCAGGGCGAACCTGGTTCAATACTAGAAAGATTATCGCGACACCAGCTTCCATTTAAATTAAATAAGGACGACAGCATTGTTTTTTCATCCAGCGTAATTCCTTCTCCAGTCAATATAGAACAATTTGCAAAAATGGAAGCTCGTCTTAAAAAATCCAAACCAAGAATTTTTAGGGATGCCCATGTTTCTGGACATGGAGGCAGAGAGGACCTTCGGGATATTATGCAAATAATAAATCCTCAACATGTTATACCATCTCATGGCGGACTTGATAAAACTCGACCGATGGCGGAGCTGACGAAGGAATTAGGTTATAAGCTTGGAAAGCAGTGTCATCTAATGCAAGATGGAGGCGTTTTAAAATTATAGCATCACCAACCCCAAGCCGAGAAGAAGAATTAGTCGGCGGATTAAAAAACGCACTCGACCGAGGAGAAACACTGGCAAAAGCGCAACAAAGTTTCATTAGTGCGGGATACAAACCAGCCGAAGTTGCAACGGCAGTTCAAAAAATACCGACAGCAACTTCACAAATCGGAATACAAATGGTTGCACCATCTGAAACTCCAACTAAACCACAGGAAACTCCAGCAGAAGCAAACTCTTTACCAGTAAATCCAATAGTGATGACAGGACAACAAAAAACCCTCTCAAAAAAATTTATAATAATCTTAATTTCTATTGCAGTAGTAATTTTGATTGGTGCCGCAGTTCTTGGGATTTTCTGGAATGAAATATTTTAATGGAAATTTATCAGCCCGCCGAAGACTCATATTTTTTTGCAGATTTTCTAAAAAAATATCTAAAAAAAAATAAAATTAATTCTTATTTGGATATGGGTGCGGGCTCAGGAATTTTACCCAAAATTGTGTCAGAATTTCTTGACAAAAAAAATACTTTAGTGATAGATATAAATTCATCAGCGATAAAATTACTAAAACAAAAAAAATTCAATACAATTAAATCAAATCTTTTTGAAAAAGTGAAAGATAAATTTGACTTAATAACTTTCAATGCACCCTATCTTCCGCTTGATTCACGCGAACCAAAATCATCACAACTTGCAACTACAGGTGGAAAACGAGGCGATGAAATTTCGCTCAAATTTTTAAAACAGGCAAAAAAACATTTGAACAAAAATGGAAAAATATTTCTCCTGATTTCTTCTCTGACGCCGATGGACAAAATAAAAAAATTCAATCCAAAAATTGTAGCGAGGAAGAAAATATTTATGGAAGAATTATTAGTGTTGGAGTTTAGTTAAATGTTTTTTAACAAAAATAGAAGCAACCGAAACTCCTACAATAGTAGTTAGAAGAGTAATCAAAATATTTTTAAATAATGAATCTATGGAAATTAAAGCAAGATTCAAAGCATAAACTCCGAAAACATAGAGGACAAAATAATAAATATAAGTTGATAGTGTTTTCCATTCTACTATCTCGCTGTCTTTGATGATTCTTTTTAAATAAATCGCAATCGCAAAACCAATACTGATTAAAATTAATGCACCAGTTAAGGCGGGAATGACTACTAAAATCCGGGTAATGAAATCTCCAAGAATTGGAACAGAAAATTTAGTAAGGGAAATTATCAAAAATGTAATATAAATTGACCATCTAATAACTGTAATAATTAATTTGATAAAACTATTCGGAATTTTTTTATTAATATTGACTGCTTTAACAATTTTTAATAATAAATGAGAAATCAAATTTCCAAAAAGGATACCAAAAAGCAAAATTCCTATAGCTAAAAAAATTTCAAATAATAAATTTCTTATACTATCTGTGATTATCCAGTTAAATAACATAGTTTATACAACATTTCTTTATTTAAAAGGTTGATTATTGCCTGTATCAGCAATTTTTATCTTCATTTTCTTCCTCTATATTTTCAAAAAAATTACTTAAATCAACATTTTTATCAGTTCTTTTCTTAGTCAGCATACAATAAAAATCAAAAGTTTGTTTTGCAATTTTGTTCCAAAAATATTTTTTAACTCTTTCTGATACACGACGAGAATATTTTTCCATGAGTATAGGATTATTTTTTAATTCAATAGTGGAGTTAATAAAATTAAATGACTTTGGAGAAATGACTACACCCGCATTACCTATCATTTCGGATATTCCGCCAACATTTGAAGCAACTATGGGTTTACCAAAAAGCATCGCTTCAAGTACTGTCGTAGGAAATGAATCATATATTGAAGGCTGAATAAGTATTGTAGCTCCAAAATACAATTCCGAAATTTTATCTCTGGACAAACAAGTTTTATGCCAAATTAATCTTTTTGAGTATTTCTTTTCTAATTCTTCTAATTCTTTCCGTATCACCATCATTTCTTCTGGCATATTATTTTCTTCTAAAGATGCGACTATTTCAAATATTATTTCTTTATCTCGTGAAAGAATTCCGTCAATTATTTCGGGCAATAATCCAATTCCCTTTTCCATACTGAATCGACCGATATATAAAATTTTTTTATCGTTATTTTTTTTAAATGTTTTATAAATTTCACTGTCAACTCCGTTTGGAATTACGAAAATTTTTGATTCATTAAAGTTATAATTTTTCACTATTAATTTTTTCAAAGTTTCAGACACCGTAATGATGGAGTCTGCACAACTTAAAGCACTTTCCTGCCATTTTGAAACTTTTAAAAACTTGCGTCTTTCTTTAGACCTAAATTTCAATCTAATTTTTTCAATTGAATGAAGAGTATGGATCCATTTAAGATTTAATAACTGTTTTGTCATTAGTGCACCATTATAACTTGTGTGAGAATGTACTAAATCAAATGGACTATTATTGTGTTCTTTCATAATCTCATTAACAACTTTAGCGTCAAAAATCATTAGTGAAAGATTCTTTTTAACCAAATAATCATCTGTTTGAATTCCCGGAAAAGTGTTTATTCTATGAACTACTAATTTGCCGTTATTTTCAAAAAAACTAACTGTATGTTTTTTATCCCCTGTCGTAAAAATATGAGTTTCACAACCTAATTTAGTTAATTCTTTACATAAATTAAATACATGTAAAGCTACTCCATTATCCGAAATACTTTTTTTATCTACATATTCAGATGTAATCATCGCAATCTTTATAGGTTGTTTAACCAGCTTTCTGATATTAAAAATAAAATTATTAAAAAAATCTATCCCAAAAGAAAACCTTCTTTCAGAATACCTATTCTTCTTTTTCTTACTTCCCCCTGGTTCGTCATCCTCTAAATTTGACTTTCTCTGAGCTTTTTCCATAATTCCAACAACCCAAATCTCCTTAAAAAGCTAACTAATGCCTGATTTCAAGTCTAATAGATAGAATAAAAAGTTTAATCCAAAAATCTACATCTCTCTTCATAATTCACAATCGCATTATCTTTTTTACAAGTTCCAGTAATTTGAAAATTTGGAGATTGTCCGGAGTTTCTATCTTGAATAAAATTGTCACATTCGTCCCGACATCGTCTTTCTTCCTGAAAACACAATCCGGCAGGAGAATTCCCATCACGATTTCTAAAACAAGGATATGCCACACAATCTTCACATGTATAATTATTAGATTCTATTTCATAAGACCTATTCATCATTTCATTTATATCTTTCATTAAATTTGCTTTTGCCTCTAAAGAATCTACTGTCAAAACAACCCCCTGACATCTTCCTACAACCAAATCATTATCCTTCATTTATTTTGCAGTTTAACTGACTTTTTAATCATTATTGTTCTCAACAACATCCCAAACCAATCCCAATAATCTTTAAATACAAATCAAATCTTTTTTAATTATGCAACAAAAAATAAAATTCGCACATCTGGCAGACTGTCATCTTGGTAGCTGGAGACAGGAAGAATTACAAAAACTTAATTTCCGCTCTTTCCAAAAAGTACTAGAAAGATGTATCCAAGAAGATGTTGAATTTATTCTAATCTCAGGCGACCTTTTCGACTCAGCATATCCTCCAATTGAAATTCTGAAAGAATCATTCGCAGAATTCAAAAAAGTTCACGATGCCAAAATACCAGTTTATTTAATAGCGGGTTCTCATGATTTTTCTGTATCCGGAAAAACATTCCTTGACGTTTTAGAAAAGGCGGGTTTTTGTAAAAATATAGAAAACTCAGAGATAGAGGAAGACGGAAGAATAAAATTAAAACCCCATATGCACAACGACATTGCAATTTACGGATATCCCGGCAGAAAATCAGGGATGGAAACTGAAGACTTATCTAAAGTATATTTTGATTCATTTCATCCATTCACGATTTTTATGATACATACCACAATAAAAGATGTCGTCGGAACAATTCCAATGGAATCAATCGAAAAGCGAAAACTTCCTCTCGCAAACTACTACGCAATGGGACACATTCACCAAGTCTTCGAAACTCGGGAAGCAAACTCTTACTATGTTTACCCTGGACCAACATTCCCAAATAATTTTCAGGAACTATCTGATTTGCAATATGGCAGTTTTCAACTAAGCGAAATCGACGGTGCAAATATAAAAACGCAAAATATTAAAATTCCGCTGAAAGAGGTTACATTAGTAGAAATAGAAATAAATAACAGTTTAACTGCAACCCAACAAATAATCGACGAGCTTGACAAACTAAATCTAAGAGACAAAATTGTTTTATTAAAATTAAAAGGAACCTTAACTCAAGGCAAAACAGGAGACATCCGTTTTAACGAAATAGAGGAATTCATAAAAAAGAAAAAAGCGTTTGTTTTCCTTCGTAATATTTCGTCAGTCAAAATTCAGGATTCCGAATTTGAAATAGAATCATTTCCAACCGATAATGTCGAAAGTATCGAACGACAGATTCTCGGGGAATACTCACAAAAAAATCCAGCTGATTTTAACAAGCATCTTCCTCAACTAATGATTGCGCTTTCCGTCGAAAAGAATGAGGACGAAAAATCGAGCATTTACGAAGATAGACTTTTATCTGAACTAAAAAATATATTAAATATTAACCAAATGTTATAATGCTATTTAAAAAATTAACAATCCAAAATATCAGAAGCTACGAGAACCTGACAATTGAATTTCCAAAAGGCTCAATTCTTTTTGCGGGAGACATTGGTTCGGGGAAAACATCTATTCTTCTTGGGTTACAATTTGCACTTTTTGGTTTACAACCGGGACAAAAAGGAACTTCAATTTTAAGACAGGGAACCGATAACGCATATGCATGTTTGGAAATAGAGGTAGACGGAGAAATTATAACGCTCGAACGAGCAATTAAAAAATCAAAAAGTGGTGGAATAACCCAAGATTTGAACGCTATCACAATCGGCACGACGCGCACAGAACTTTCAACTTCTGAAATGAAAGACAAAGTAATTAAAATTTTAAACTATCCAAAAGAGTTCGTCAAAAAATCAAACCTCCTATACAAATTTACCGTCTACATTCCACAGGAAGAAATGAAATCGATTATTCAGGAAAGACCAGAAATCCGACTTGATACTTTACGGCACATTTTTGGAATCGATCGTTACAAGCGGATAAAAGATAACACGCAAATACTTTTACAGAAACTCAAGGAGACAATAAAAATCAAAGAAATTCTCGCATCAGAACTTAATCTTCTAAAAGAGAAATTTACACTAGAAAACGAAAAAAAAATTACACTAGTGAGGGAAGTGAATAATCTAAATTTAGAATATCAAAACCTTATTTTGACAAAACAAAAGAGTGAGGATAAGCTTACATCAAGTCAGGGCCTGATAGATGAAAGAAGGGAATTAGATTCAGAATTAGGGAAATTAGAGGTTTTTCTTCAGGGCAAAAAAGATTTAGAATCTCGAATGAAAAAAGAAATTATTTCAATGCAAAGGCAAACCCGTGAAAAATCAGACTTTTCAGAAAAGAGATTGAGCACAGTTTCAGAATTATTAGAAAAACACAGAAAAATCCTTGACGAGAAAAACTCGAAATTTTTGGAATTATCCTCCCAGATTTCTGTTTTAAATTCTAAAAAAGAAAGACCGCTAAATCTCAAAAATAAAATAACATCCTTAGAAAATTGTCCGACCTGCTTGCAGACTGTAAGTCAAAATCATAAAAGCAGAATTGAAAAACAAACCCAATATGACATCGAAGAAATTAATCGCGAACTCGAACAAAAAATCCAGCAGAATCAAATATTGGTTAATGAAATTGAAAACAAAAAAAAATTAGTACGAGATTACGAAATCGACAAAAACAATCTTCGGCAAGACAAGATAAAATATGAATATCAAAAAACTATCGAAATAAAAATTAAATCAGATATATTTATTCTTGATAGAACCTCAAATGAAATTAACGAACTTCAAAATCAAATTGAACAACTCCAAATAAAAATCCAAACATTTGCACAATCTCAAGAAATTTTTAATTTAGCTAAAAAAGCATTTCAAGAAATAAATGAAATTTCTCGGACGAAAGAAATCACTATAGCAACGAAAAATAAAGAGCTGGAACTTTTAAGAATAAAACTTCAAGAGCTATCCGCAGAGATTCAGGACAAAGAGAAAATTAGGGAAAAGATTAATCATTTAAGGGGACTGCAGGATTGGATTCAGGAAAAATTCATAACAATGATAAATTTCACCGAGAAGAATGTGATGGTAAAACTTCGGAATGAATTTTCAACAATTTTCACAGAATGGTTTTCAATACTGGTTCCCGATTCCCTTTCGGTCCGACTCGATGAAGATTTTACCCCGATAATTACAAATCAAGATTATGAAATCGATTATGATTTTCTCTCAGGCGGAGAACGAACCGCAACAGCACTGGCTTATCGGCTTTCACTAAATCAGGTTTTAAATTCAATGTTGTCAAATATAAAAACAAAAGATATCGTAATTCTAGATGAGCCTACCGACGGATTTGCAGCAGAACAAATTGATAAAATGCGAGACATTTTTGAGCAACTCAAAGCCGAGCAAATAATTTTAGTATCTCACGAAGAAAAAATAGAGGGGTTCGTCGACCACATAATTAGAGTTAGTAAAAATGGAACTAGCAAAATTGAATAACCCGAAACCTTTGTCTCACCAGAGATACCTACTGGGTAAAAACCTTGGTTTTTAAAAGTTTAACCAAAATCTTTAGATCACCAGATCACCTACTGGGTAAAAACCTTGGTTTTTAAAAGTTTAACCAAAATCTTTGTCTCACCAGAGATACCTACTGGGTAAAAACCTTGGTTTTTAAAAGTTTAA
>CBDVEE010000003.1:0-18002 GCA_965372925.1 uncultured archaeon | reverse complement strand
CATAAAAATAAACAATCTCCCCATTTTTTAACTCTTCCGCTTCCCCGTTCTTAATTTATAGTTTATCCTCCCGACCACCTAAAGTCTGCCCCAACCTAATTTTCCTTTATATCGGCGTGCCCCAACCTGATTCTTTTTCATATCTGTGAGAGTATTGTGAGGGTAACACCGAACTCCTATTTCCCAACCCTTCCACCCTTAACTTTCCCCCAATTCTCATCAACAAACTCAAAACTCAATTCACTCTTATCAATTTTCGCAACCTCACATAAATCGTCAAACAAATCCTCAGGTAATAACCGAGATTCATTATAATAATTTTTCAAAGTCGAATACGGAACATTAAACCCAAACTGCAAAATCCCCCTCAGCGACGGCGCATTCAATTTTTCAATAACCAAATCCAAAAAAAATTTCTGCTTTTCTTTTTTAAATTTAATTCTCATATAAAACAAAACAAATCCAACTTAATAAATATAACTACGGGACTACACAAACCAAAACTTTAAAAACCAAAATAATTATCCATCAGTATGAAGATGCCAAAGAAAATTAACAGATACTGCCCTTATTGTAAAAAAAAGACGGAACAAAAAGTTAAACAGCAAAGTACCGGGAAGCCTTCAACATTAAAAAGGGGGGCAAAGCAGAGAGCAAAGCTTAGAGGTCTCAATAGGGGAATTGGAAACTTGGGACGTTTTTCTCGTATGAAAAATCAAGCGAAAGGGCAACGAAAAACAACTAAAAAAACAGCAATCGTTTACACCTGCACAGTCTGTAAAAAAGGTAAAGACCAGAAAAAGGGCAAGCGAACATCTAAACTAGTAATCGAATAATGGCAGAAAGAAAAAAATACATTGACGTGCAAGTTCCGATTCTGAATTCAGAAATACGAATATTGGGAACAGCAGAAAATCTAAATAACAAAACAATCAAACTAGACCTGACACGAAAACTACGAGGCAAAGGTCTGATTATCAAACTAAGAATTTTTAACCAAGAAGGAAAACTAACAGCAATCCCAAATAATATGGAACTCATAACTTCCTATATCCGAAAAATAATGAGAAAAAAAACCGACTACGTTGAGGATTCATTTCAAGCACGATGTTCAGACGTCCGAGTTACAATAAAACCACTTTTAATCACACGGAAAAAAGTCTCGAGAGCAGTCCGGAAAAACCTTAGAAATACAGCACGAGAATTCATTTTTGAATACATAAAAGAAAAAGACTACATCGAAATCTGTAATGAAATCCTCGATGGAACACTACAAAAAACAATGCTTCCAAAATTAAAAAAAATTTACCCACTTTCATTCTGCGATATTAGAATATTCGAAACAAAAGAACTGGAAAAAATTGATATAAAAAAGGCGTCTATTTTGCCAAGCAATGAATATACTCAGGAAACAACCGAACAAGATACCAAGACAGCCGAAGAAGAAGATATTAAAAATGAAGAAGATACTCCAGATACCGAAGAAGAAACTGAGGAAGAAAAAGAAGAGGTAAAAAAAGAATAATGGCACTTCAACAAACACTAGTTTTAGTAAAGCCCGATGGAGTTGCAAGGGGATTAATCGGAGAAGTAATCAAAAGATTTGAACAACGAGGATTAAAAATTGTAGCATTAAAATTAGTCCAAGTAAATATGGATCACGCCAAACAGCATTACACTGAAGATATTACAGAAAGACACGGAGAAAAAATTAGAAATCAGCTAGTAGAATATATAACAGGCGGACCAGTTGTGGCAATAATAATAGAAGGAGTCGATGCCATAGAAAACGTCCGAAAACTAACCGGAGCAACAGAATCAAAATCCGCAGCACCAGGAACAATCCGAGGAGACTTCACACACGTAAGCTATGCACACGCAGATTCGAAAAACATCCCAGTGCGAAATATAATACACGCATCGGCAAACGAAGAAGATGCAAGAAACGAAGTTGCCCTATGGTTCTCCATCTACGAATTATGCGATTACAAAAGAGCAGGTGAAACCCACGTATTTGAATAAACTTAAAAATATTTTTAAAACAAAAACTATTCTTTTTTAACAACTTTCTTCTTAACTACACTCTTGACCTTCTCAACAACCTTAACAACCACACCCTTATTTTTCGGTCTCGGCTTTCTATTTCTAGAAGTACCTTTAACCAAATCATTACGTTTCTTTTTTCTTCTAGCAACCCTCCACGCTCTATTTCTATCAAGTCGCTTTGGTTTATTTTTTCCTGGCATATCTATCACTCGAAAATTTAGTTTTTAAATCTTTAGAAAAAGCCTGCAGCCGGGGTCAAACCGGCGACCTATAGTTTACAAGACTATCGCTCTATCAACTGAGCTATGCAGGCATATATCACCACAGAAAAATCACTTTTTAAGTATTATGATAACTAAAATCTTACTCCCGAAAGTTATTTAATCAAAGAACTTTTTATTTATGGTATGGATATAAAACTTATCAAAGAAAATGAAAAAGGTGAAACTTATCAAGCTGATAATTTCAAAATTCTTTATAGATATAAGAACATGACCGCAGGAGATAATTTGGAAAATATTGAAGAATTAATTTATTTCATCACTGGCTCAGCAGAAATAACATTACGAGATAAAATTTGGATTGTCGAATCTCCAGCAAAAATAGAATTTCCAGCAAAAACTTATCATAAAATCAAAGCCTTAACAAACATTAGCTTCATTGTATTTGAAAAATAACTAACTATAACCTTTCCAAAACAATTTCGATTATTTCTAGGGAATTTTTAAGTTAGAATTTTCGTCGCGTACAAGCGTACGTAAGAAAATTATCACGACAAAATTGCCAGAAAGAATAGAAATTAAAAAATTAATCTTCGTCTATGGACTCTATGCGCTTATCCTTTTCTAAAATATCAATTACCTCACTCTCTAAATTCGCAACCTCTCCCTTCTTAAACGGTCCAATCTCGCTACCATCAAACCCCAAAAACTCTGGCACATCTTCAAGAAATCGAACCAACCTATGTTTCCTCGTATCCTTCTGCGCCCCAATCATATCCGCCGTTTGATTTTTCTCAGCCCTCTCTAAACTTCTAACTAACTCCTCAAACAAATCTTTCTCAAAACTCAACAAATTCTCAAAATCTTTTTTATTAATCCCAACCTGCGACGCAACAAAAGCCAAATTCAAAATCTTCTTCTTCCGAATCCTCAACAAATCTCTAAAACTCGAAATAGCATTATCCAACTTCTTCTTATTCTTAATCGCCATATCCGAAAACAAATCATCTTCCTTGTTCAAAAATTCCTTCTTCTCATGAAAATACTCGGCAACATCTGTCAAAAACTTCTTCGGCAACATCTGTAAATTCTCTGAGTACTTCTCCTTTCTCATTGCCTCATAAATATCGCTAAACGTTATCATATCAAACAAACTCGCGACCGCTTTAAAACAATTGTTATACTCCATTCAAAACAATTTTAAACGAACCTATCCTCTCCATATTATGTTTAAATCACTAAAAGAAAAGCTAAAAAGTTGGGTAACTAAAAACAAAGAGACGGATGTCCCAAATATTAAAAAACAAACAAGAAAAAGACCTGAGAAAAAATCGAAAGAATCATCAATCAAAACCCCCCTTAAAGATATAAAAAAACAGGCAGGGAAAGAAGAACTCGAACAATCTCTAAAAAAAACAATTGAAGCCCCAGTAGAAAAAAATGAGTTCTTTATGAAATTTAAAAAAAGAATAACTGAAGAAAAATTCGATGAACTTTTTGAAGAGCTCGAAATGATTCTCTTGCAAAGTAATGTCGCATACGCCACAGTCGAATCAATAAAAGAATCTCTCGCAGAAAAACTAATCGGTAAAGTTCTAAAAGAAGTCGACCTCTCGAACGAACTAAAAAACTCAATTGAATCAATCCTAATTAATCCGCCAAACTTCCTCGAAGAAATAAAAAAATCAGAATCAAGACCTTTTGTAATTCTATTTTCAGGAATCAACGGCTCAGGAAAAACCACTACAATCGCAAAAATGGCTAACTATTTACAAAAAAATAAACTATCTGTATGCCTCGCCGCCGCCGACACTTTCCGAGCTGCCGCAATTCAGCAACTTGAAGAACATGCGAACAAACTCAAAGTCCCAATAATAAAAAAAGATTACGGCTCAGACCCTGCGTCCATCGGCTTCGAAGCAATCACTTACGCAAAAAAAAATAAAATCGACGTCGTCCTAATAGATACTGCCGGACGAATGCAAAACAAAGATTCCCTAATGAAAGAGTTAAACAAAATTGCCAAAGTAACAAACCCAGACATGAAAATATTTTTAGGCGAATCCATCACGGGCAACGACGCAACCGAACAGGCAAAAGCATTCGACGAATCAATCGGACTCACGGGAATCATCCTCTCAAAAGCAGACATAGACGAAAAGGGCGGAACTGCAATCTCAGTTTCACACATCACCAAAAAACCCATTTTATTTCTCGGAACCGGACAGGAATACAAAGACTTAGAAGTTTTCAATAAGGGGAAGATTATTGAAAAGTTGGGGTTATAGAAATAATATATATAGTTAAAAATTTCTATTGGAAACTCAATTAGATAATTAAATCAAAAAAAATTATTCTAAATAATGATATTCTTTTGTAAGAGAATTTATTGCTATTTTTTCTCCTTCTAATTCTCCATCATAACCTGCATAACTATATTTCCCAGCAGTAGCATCTAAAACAACACATGTTTTATTATTTATTTCATAACGAGTTACACCTTTATCCTCAAGAAGTTCTGCTAAAATGTTATCTGAAGAATATTTAAAATAAAATTTAATATTTAATGAAAAAATAATATCTTTCTTAAAATCAGGGTTTTGGATAATAATGCCCCCATACTTTTCTAAGTCATTACAATCGTCTGATATTGAAATGATATTTTCATTTTGACAAGACCTATAGTGCATAAATGTCTCATCATTAACAAGCAAATTAAAATCCTCTCTTGTTGGAACAATATAAACATCAACTGGCTCTGAGGATGAAATTGAATATTCAATATTTAAATGTTTCAAAGGATATTCTAATTTAGATCCATCCCCTCCGTAATAATAAACTTCTCCTCTATCTAAATTAACCTCTTGATTAATTTCATCCACGAGATAGATTTCTCCATTATTAATTATAACTTTTAATTCCTGTTCCTTTCCAAGTTCTTTTACGATTAGTTCTGTCAATGATTCTTGAATATATTCAAATAACAAATCACTATCTATTTCACATGCCAAAGAATAAGCATGAGTATCTGTAAGAACAATATAAGTTTCTACACCTAAATTCTCTAAATAGCTATTTAATAATATTGTTAAATCTTCACAATCCCCTCCCTTAATACTCAATGTTTCATAAGGATTTTGAATAAATTCATTTTTCCTAGGATCTGGATAATAATTATAGTTTTTTACAATATGCTGATATATCTTATTGACATAACAGGTTTTATCATTCTGAGGACAATCACTAATTATTGAAATTGCCTGTTTTCTTAGTTCTATATCTTCTAAAATAATCTCATCCAAATAAGGCTCTGCTCTGCTAATTACTGGATCCAAACTATTTAAAAACAAATACCAGGAAATTGATGAAATAATAATTATCCAAAACAAAATATTTAAAATAATTAATAAGGGTTTCATAACAGAAAATAAATTTCAATATTTATTAATGTTCGTAATTATCCCCAAACCCAAAATTTAATAACCCTCATTATTCTCTCTAATCTATGGTACTAGAAAAACTCGGCTCTGCTTTAAGGGGCGGAATAAAAAAAATTTCAAACGCAATTTTCGTGGACAAGAAACTTATAGATGGAATTGTAAAAGATATCCAGAAATCTTTAATTGAAGCAGATGTAAACATCGAATTAGTTTTAGCACTCTCTCAAAAAATCAAGAAACTCGCATATGACGAAACAATCAAGGGCATCGATAAAAAAGAGCAACTCATAAAATTAATTCACGACGAAATAAGTTTACTCATAGGAGAGAAAAAGGAACTCAAACTTCCAAAACAAGCGAGCATTATGTTTCTCGGTTTATACGGAGCGGGTAAAACCACGACCATTGCAAAACTCGGTTTATACTACGCAAAGCGGGGACGAAAAGTAGCACTATTAGGTTTAGACACACAACGACCCGCCGCGATGGACCAATTGGAACAAATGGCGAAAAAAATAAACCTTCCTGTCTTCATTGATGAAAAAGAAAAAGACCCAATAAAAATAATAAACAATTATAAAAAAGACCTTAAAAAATATGATTTAATTTTAATTGATACCGCTGGACGAGACGGACTTAACAAAGAATTAGTAAAAGAAATTAAGCAATTGAACAAAGAATTAAAACCCGACTTGAAAATTTTAGTAATGCCTGCTGATATCGGACAAGTCGCAAAAACACACGCCGAAGAATTCCAAAAAGCACTTTCGATTGACGGGGTAATTATTACAAGAATGGACGGAACCTCAAAAGCTGGAGGGGCACTAACCGCCTGTGCCGAAACAAAAGCCCCAGTTTTTTTCATAGGTACTGGAGAACAGATTCACGAAATCGAAACTTTCGACCCGGAAAAATTCATTTCACGACTTCTTGGAATGGGTAACCTTGAATCTTTATTAGAACATGTTAAATCTGCAACCGACGAAAAACAGCAACAGCGAATTGAAGACCGAATGAAAGAAGGAAAATTCACTTTACTAGATTTGTATAGCCAACTTGAGCAAATGAATAAAATGGGTTCGATGGATAAACTAATAGGAATGATACCTGGGATGTCCGCCGCGAAAGTTCCTAAAAATCTTTTGAAAAAACAGGAATTAAAAATGAAGCACTGGAAAAATTCAATCTCTTCAATGACCGAAGAAGAAATCGAAAACCCCGAAATTCTTGAAAAACAAACCTCTCGAATTCAGCGAATCGCAAAAGGTTCGGGAACAACCACAACTGAGCTCCGAGAACTATTGAAACAATATAGAATGATTAAAGAAATGATGGGCATGCAATCCGGACTCACCGAAGGAAAAATCGACCAAAAGATGATGCAAAAAATGGCGAAAAAGTTTAAGGGGAAGGTTAAGGTTTGATGGTAAAAAAATTAATTGAATTTATAAAATGGCCAAGCGGACGTCCCACATTTGAAAAAATATTCAGAGAATATCCCATTCTAAAACCTCTTGAGGACAAAAAAGATGTGGCACAAGTCTATTCAAATTTTGAAGCAATAAAATGGCAGAGAATATACACCCTCTTCTCAATAATACTCACTCTTGCATTAATAGTTGTGACCTTATCTTATACAATTCAAACATCCAAACTAAATGATATAACCTCCAATCAGTTTGAAGCAGAGAATAGACCATATATTACGCTAGAAAATCTTTCATTCTACAGACCAAACCTAGGATTACCAGGATATCAGATTGAGTTAAAAAATAGTGGAAATTCCCCCACAAAAATTTTAAAAATAGAAATGATGCAATCACCTTCAAACGAAAATGCAGACAAATGGGAAGAGACGGAAGAGTGGATTTTCCCAGAAGAGACATTATTGATTGATTGGGGAAAATTTTTAAATATGGCTGGAGGATTTAAATATTTAGAAAATACGACTTCATTTGCAAGAATAATTGTTTATTATCAATGGGGAGAGGAAGAATATAAAACAACAAGAGATTTTTATACTAGCTATCTTAATGAAATAGTCCCTGATTGGGGAGAATCGATAACTCTTGACAAGGGAGGCCAAATAATTGATGAGAATGCCCCAAGCGGACGAACAATGCTAGGGATTCATACCATTGTAAGATGAACAAACTAATCGCCCAAGGTGCCGAGGCAAAAATATTCCTAAACAAAGATATAATAACAAAAGACCGAATCCCAAAAAACTACCGCCACCCACAACTCGACAACCAAATCCGAATAAGACGAACTCGCTCCGAAGCAAAAATTCTAACTAAAGCCCATGCCTTAAAAATCAACGTCCCAAAAGTCCTCGATACAGATAAGTTCACTATCAAATTAGAATACATAAACGGCGACAAACTATCCGAAACCCTAAACTCCTACTTGGGAAAAAAACAATTCAAAATTATGCGACAGCTCGGAAAACAAATTGCACTTCTCCACGAAAACAACATCATCCATGGCGATCTCACAACCTCAAACACAATATTATCAACCCGACACGCTGACACGCCGAGGGTCTGCCTCAACCCATCTCTCCCTTCTATCTGTGAGGGTAACGCCAAACACCGAATTAATCAAGTTTACTTGATTGATTTTGGTTTAGGATTTATCTCAACCAAAATCGAAGACAAAGCCGTCGACCTCCACCTAATCAAACAAGCATTAGAAGCAAAACACTTCCAAAACCACAAAAACCTATTCAAACAATTTCTAAAAAAATATAAATGGGAAGACTCGGACAAAATCACAGAAAGATTAATTGCAGTAGAAAAACGCGGTCGATATAAACACTAAACCTTAAAAATCAAAATGTTCTCATAAAATCACTAGTCCCGTAGTCTAGTGGTCAAGGACTCTGGGTTTTGATCCCAGCAACCGAGGTTCGAATCCTCGCGGGGCTATTTCATTCGAACCGATAGGTTTTCTTGTGAGATTTATCGAGTCAAGAAGCGAGTTTCCTTGTGAAGTGACGCCGAATCCTCGCGGGGCTATCATTATGGATTCGAAATCGAATTCTAAAGAATTTGCTTGAATTTTGAAAGCAATATAATTTAATATCACAAAAACACTTAAAAACCATTATTTACACCAACTAATATGGAAAAATTACAAAAACCCACATGGGTCAAAATGAAAGAACCTGAATTAAAAAAAGTTATCTCAGAACTTTCAAAAAAATATGCACCCTCTCAAATCGGAATAATACTTAGAGACCAGTACGGAATTCCTACGACAAAAGTATTCGGCAAAAAATTAAAAGCTTACTTATTAGAACTCGGAATTGAACGAAACGAAGACCTCGAAAACGCCGATAAAAAAGTGACTACACTTAAAGAACATTTGAAAAATAACATAACCGACAGAAGCGCCAAACATAAATTACAACACGCACAATCCAGACTCAACATCATCAAAAAATATTTTGGCATTTCAATCCGAGACCGAAAGAAAAAGAAATGATAATTCCACCTAAACATTTTTAAGCCAACTAAAATTTCTTACCTCATGTTAAAAGAGATTGATGTATTTGTAAAGGAATTTTTAGAATTTTCCAAAGACAAACCCATAAGAATTATAAGTCACTACGACACAGACGGCATCACCTCCGCGGCAATCCTAGCAAAAACATTTAAACGCCTCGACAAAAAATTCACAATCCAAATAGTAAAAGGTCTTGAAGAAAACACCATAACCGAAGAACTAAAACGCCAGCCAAAAGAAGTTATCATATTTTCCGACCTCGCATCAGGAAGCCTAAACTATTTCCAAAATTTGACCGAACCAATTTTCATCCTAGACCATCACGAGATAGACAAATCAAAACTCAACGACAAAATAAAAATCGTCAACCATCACCTATTAGACTCTCCAAAAAACAACGAAACAACAGGGGCAGGAATTTGTTATCTATTTTCAAAAGCAATATCACAAAAAAACCAAGACCTATCATCTCTTGCAATAATCGGAATGATTGGAGACAGACACGAAACAAATATCTCAAAAATAAATCAACAAATAGTAAAAGATACCCACGACCTAGAAATAAAAAAAGGACTTGTCCTATACCCTGCAACAAGACCACTAAGACGAGCGCTGGAATGGTCAACATCTCCATACATCCCTGGAGTTACAGGCAACGGACTAGGAGCTATGGAAATTCTACGAGAAACCGGAATTCAATACGACAAATCACTACTCGACCTCAGCGAAGACGAAATGTCAAAATTAGTAACCGCAGTAATGATACGGCGAGCTAAACACAACAAAGTCGAGGACATATTAGGAAACCTATACATCCTAAAATTTTTCAACACCAAAGAAGACGTCAGAGAAATATCAACCCTAATCAACGCGTGCTCCCGTCTCGGCTACAGCGACGTCGCAATATCATACTGCCTCGAAAACGAAAAAGCAAAAAAACAAGCACTAAACATTTACACCAAATACAAACAAGAATTAGTTTCAGGATTAAAAATTGCAGAAAAAATGGGCAAAATCAAAGGCAGAGGATTCGTAATCTTAAACGCAAAAAACCAAATTAAAGACACAATTATCGGCACCCTCTGCTCAATGCTCTCATCATCTCCAACCTACACCGAAGGAACAATTCTAATCGGAATGGCATACAACGAAGACAAAATAAAAATCTCAGCACGAATAGTCGGACACGAAGGAAGAAATCTCCGTGAAGTTCTGGAAAAAACCGTCATAACATTTAAAGGAAAAAATCCAGAAACAATTACAGAAATCGGAGGCCATCACTTCGCAGCCGGATGCCTTATAGAAAAAGAAAAAGAAACTTCATTTATTGAAATTTTAAAAAGAGAATTAGAAATTGAAGTTGTGAAAATTTAATTTTTAATTCTCTTTATATGCGAAGCTCCCACGATTCGCTAGATGGGCGGAAGAGAAATTTTGCCCGAAGGGTACTCACGCAGTGCGACTTTTTAAAAAGAAAGAAATCTAAGAATTAGAATTGGAAATAGCCGCCTCAACAAATCCCCGAAACAACGGTGCCGGTTTCAACAAACTACTTTTCAACTCTGGATGTCCCTGTGTCGCAACAAAATACGGATGATTCTTCAACTCAATGAATTCAACCAATTTTCCATCCGGCGACATACCAGATAAAACCAGGCCATTCTTTTTCAGCGCCTCATGATACTCCGGATTCACTTCATACCTATGCCGATGCCTCTCCGAAACTTCGCCTTCCCCATAAAGTGAAAAAACCTTTGTCCCTTTCTTCACAATCGCAGGGTACGCACCCAATCTCATCGTTCCGCCTTTCTCTTTAATTTCTCTTTGCTCATCCAAAATATCCACAACAGCATAAGAACATCCTTCATCAATCTCAGTACTATTCGCATTCTCCAAACCACAAACATTTCTCGCAAATTCAATAACTGCCATCTGTAAACCATAACAAATTCCCAAAAAAGGCACACCATTCTTACGACAATAACTTATAATGTCAATCTTACCTTCTGTTCCACGCGAACCAAAACCACCAGGTACAATAACCCCATCAACTTCATCCAAAACATCAAGATTTCCAGCCTCTGTATCAATCCAACGAATATTAATCTTAACTTCGCAATTCGCCTCGCAATGTTTTAGAGCCTCAACAATACTCGCATAAGAATCTTCAAGAGAAGTATATTTACCAGCAATAGCAATTATAATTTCTTTCTCGGCGGACTCTTTTTTCTTAATCAAACATTTCCACTTCTCCAAATCAACACTCACCGAAATATTCAACCGTCTAGCAATTAATTGAGATAAACCCTGCTCCTCAAAACTCAGCGGAATCCTGTAAACATCGCCAACATCAAGCCCCGTAATAATTCTATCAGCTTCCAAATTTCCGAACTTCGCAATCTTTCTACGAACACCTTCTGTCAGCATCTCGCTACACCGCGCAATAATAATATCTGGCTCAATCCCTTTCTGCCTCAATAAATTCACACTCTGTTGCGTCGGCTTAGACTTCTGCTCGTCAACACCATAAGGAATCGGTACATAAGTCAAATGCACAAAAACCAAATTCTCTCTTCCAACTTTTCTCGACAAACTTCGGACAGCATCAATATAAAGTTCATTCTCAATATCCCCAATCGTTCCACCAATCTCAATCAAAACAATATCCGCCTCACTCTCACGCCCAACCTTCAAAAAATGATTCAGGATATAATTAGAAACATGTGGAATCATCTGAACCGTCTGTCCCAAATAATCTCCCGCTCTCTCCTTCTTTCTAATGTTATTAAAAACACGTCCCATCGTCAAATTCCAATCGGATCTACACGTCGTTCCAAGAAACCTCTCATAATGCCCGAAATCCATATCAACCTCACCCCCATCATCCAAAACAAAAACCTCTCCATGCTCAATCGGATTCATCGTCCCTGGGTCAACATTCAAATAACCATCACACTTAATCGGTACAACTTTATACGACGACGACAAAATATTTCCGATACTCGCCATAGCAATCCCCTTACCAAGTCCAGAAAGAACACCTCCAGTCACCACAATATATTTTCTTTGCATAAACGTAAAAATTCTCTCCGCTTTTAAATAATATTATAGTTCAGCATATACTTTAAGAGCAACCTCAACACAATACTTAGATCACCAGATCACCTACTGGGTAGCTCACCAGATATACCTACTGGGTGAGAACCTCAGATTACCAAATCACCTACTGGGTAGTTTTTAAAAACATCACGCAAAGCCTTAGCTCACCAGAGATACCTACTGGGTGAAAACTTTGTTTTTAAAAGTTTAACCAAAACTTTAAAAACCAAAATTAATATCTAATTCTATGGAAAGAAAAGGAAAATTCATCAGAGTAAAATGCCCAAAATGCAAAGAAACTCAAACCATTTTCGGAAAAGCATCTACAAAAGTTAGATGTCTGGAATGCAACACAATCCTGGCTATACCCGCAGGTGGCAAGGCAAAAATTCGATCACGGGTCGAAGAAGTTTTATGAGCCTGCCCCAACCAATGGTAAAAACAAATTAGTGAGGGCAAGGTCTGCCCAACATAACCTAATTATATGCGAGGATAAAAATTAAATTTAGAAAGAAATTATGGACGAAGGCGATTTAGTACTATGCAAAGTAGAGAAAGTAACCAATACAATCACGTCCGTGACTCTGCAAAACGGCCAAGAAGGAACAATCATTTCATCCGAAATCGCACCAGGTCGAATCAAACTAATGCGACAATACGTCGTCCCAAATAAGCAAGTCGTCTGTAAAATCCTCAAAATCGACGGCAACCATATTCATTTATCTCTCCGACGGGTCAGCTCAAAGGAAAAAAAAGAAGTCCTACAATCATCCAAACAATCTCAAGCAATCAATATAGCATTCAAACAAATCCTCGGAGATGAAGAAAAATTAATAAAAGAAAAAATTCTAAAAGACTTCGCTGATTTAACAGAATTCATTAACTCCGCCCGAAATGATGAATCTCTAATTTCAAGATACATTCCAAAAAACAAGCAAGACGCAATTAAAAAAATCGTAGAGAAAAAACAGAAAAAAACCGAACTAAAACAAAACATAAAAATTAAATGCATAGAAGATGACGGAGTCCGACGAATTAAAAAAATATTTTCGTTAGATAATGACCAACTATCAATTACTTACATCTCCGCCGGAAACTTCAAACTCAAACTATCCTCTGAGAATTTTAAACAAGGCAAAAAAGAAATGACAGAAATAATCGAAAAACTTGAAAAAAGAGCAAAAGAAAATAACTGCGAATTCCATGCAACCGAGGACAAATAATTTTAATAATATGGAACTCAAAAAATGTTCAAAATGCAAAACTTACACTATGCAAAATAAATGTAAAAAATGCAAACTAAAAACAGAATCTGCCCACTACAAATTCGTCCAAATCCGCAACGCCCCACCTCGCTCAGCCCCATTTAAGAGAAGGCAGTTACTATTTCTGCATTGAAAAATTCAGCTTACAGCAACACCCAACATAGCATAAATCTTATATAACAAACTTTCTATATAAAATAACATGGGGATAATTAATTTATTTAAAAAAATAGCTAAGAAAAAGAAGGCTAAAGAAATCGTCACTGAAAAACTCGCTTTTTCTGACGTTGAAAATTGGGTTGAAAATAAAACTAAAGAAAATGAGATTAAACAAAATAAAACTATATTAATAATTAAAGATAAAATTAAAAAATATACTAATGAATTAAATAAAAAAATAAAAACTTTAGATGATTTTGATGTCGGAGCAAAAAAGGAAAAAGAACATATTAAAAGAATTGTAAATAACAATAAAAAGGATTATATTAGAACAGTTGAAAATTTCTTAGAAAAATTAAACAATCTAAAAATTAATGAGTTTGAGGAATTTATGAAAAAGGTGAATGAAATTTTTCTTGATTTTAATAAAAGTTCATATAAGAATTATGAAAGAGCTACGATATTAATTGGAAAAGAAATGGCAAACATAAAAGAAGATATAAGAATTTTTTCTAATGACCTACTAAAAACATATGAAGAAAATAAAGATATCGTGGATTTTTTTAAAATAATTTCTCAAATAGTCCCAAAGTATCAAAGTATTAATTCAATTGATAATACCCTGAGTAGAATTACTGAAGAGAAATCATCTCTAAATAAAAAAATAAGCAAAAGAAAAGACGAAGATAGAATTTTGAAAGAAAAGATAGAAGAAATTAAAAAGAGCCAAAACTATTTAGATTTTTTAAATCATCAAAAAAGATTAGAGTCTTTAAAATCAGAATCGAAAAAAAATATTTTAGAATTAAAACAACTTCTTGATTTTAAGGTTATGGCTAATTTTTTTCATATAAATCCAGAACAAATGAAAATTGTAAAGAATCATAAAGAGAATTTTTATATACATTTCATAAACGACAACGGGAAATCAATTATAAGTTTGATAGATGAAATTAAACTAAATAATGATAAAATAGCAGAAAAAATAGAATATATACATTTTAAGTTAGAAAAAATAAAAAACCATAAACAAGAAATAAAAAACAATGAAACCCAAGAATTTTATTTTAGAATAAAAGAAGTTGCATTAGAAATTGATAATCTAAAAATAGAAAGGGCAAAAGAAGAAAAAAGATATGGAAGATTGGAAAAAAGCAAGGAGCAATTAATTGACACACTAAAACAAGAATTTAGCAAGATGAACGTTGACGTTGTTTGAGCCCAATACAAATAAAAGAAATTTTGTTTAACGAATAAAAATATTTATATATGAATACTCAATCCCCTTCCCTCCAAATACCTCACCCGTATCCCTTGTTTAGCCCTTCGTCGTTCCCGCTCCCCGCACCCACAAATACCAAATCCCAAATACCTAATCCCTCACACAGTTAAATACGTTGTCTTTAACTGTGTGCATATCCGCCTCCCATAACGGCGTCAGTTTTATCCTATTATAAATTATCGCCGCAGGATGAAACAACGGAATCAATTTAAACTTCAAAACTTCCCCATCCCCCAGCATCACCGAATCCCGAATACCAAACCCCGAACCCCGAATCTCAATCTCCTTAACCTTCCCATGCACCTGCATAATCCCCGGCTGGCTATTCATCTCATCAACATTTCCTCCAGCCAAAAAAAACTTCGTTGCATAATTTCCCAAAGAACAAACAACCTTCGGCTTCATTTCCCTAATCTGTTTCAACAACCACGGCGTGTGCGCTTTAATTTCATCAGGCAATGGATCCCGATTTTCTGGCGGCCGACATTTTAAAATATTCGCGATATAAATCTCCTCTCTACTTAAACCCACACTTTCTAATAACTTATCTAAATTCTTCCCCGCCGCCCCACAAAAAGGAACACCTGTTAAATCCTCATTTTTCCCCGGAGCTTCCCCAACAAATAAAATATCCGCATTCAAATCCCCGCCACCGACAACAATATTAGTGCAATCTTTAAATAACTCAGTTTTTTTCACAAGAGCCGCCTCATAAAAATTAAACTCTGGGGATTTTTTGTTTGATTCCATAAAGAAAGATAAACAACTAGCTTAATAAAATTATTCCTTCTCTAACTTCTTAGAAACAGCTTCCATCTGCTCCTTTATTTTTTTCGTCTTCTTAGAACGACTAAGTCGCGTAATCACAATCATTATCGTAATAACAATAACCGTCACAATTATCGCAGAAATAAAATTATAAAGATACGCTCGCTCCATCAGCCCTGACCTTAAAAGAAACTCATCAATTGCTCCTTTAATCGCATCTCTCCAAACAAGAGCAATAATAAAACCGAAACTTGCAATAATCGGAATAGAAACATCATTTTTAATCTCCATTTCCAAAGTAGCCAACTTAACTTTCAACCCAGCAATAATCTCTCCCTTTGTATTTTTAGAAACCCTCTTCATAATAAACTAACACTATTACTTTTTATAAAACTTTCTCATAAACAATATCATCGACGAAACTAAATAAGTAATTTTAATCATCTATTCCCATAATTTTAATTCTTAGCAAACTTAGACAAGGCGGACGAACTCATAGCGTATATCAATACGTAAGAGTTTGCCCAACGCAGTATAAGTCACTAAGAATTAAAATTAAATGTCGATGTCTCGAAGACCCGAAGTCTCAATCATAAAAACCGTTTCGTTATCCGGTAAATCCGGACTATCAATCAACTTGCAAACCCGAGAATCCTTCTTCCCTCGACGGAGATACATACGATAGGTACAAGCGTGCCCAACTATATTCCCACCAATAGCTTTCGTAGGGTCGCCAAACATCTGCGCAGGATCAGACATAACCTGATTTGTCACATAAACTGCAAGATTATTTTGCTCTGCGATTTTCATTAAATTATGTAAATACCTATTCAGTCTCTGTTGCCTATCCGCCAACTGCCCTCGACCAGCATACTCCGCTCTAAAATGCGCCGTCAAAGAATCAATAATCATCAAACGAATCGGCTCACCATTCTTAATCATCTCCGCAACCCTATCCAATAATAACATCTGATGGTCAGAATTAAATGCCCGAGCAACCAAAATATTTTTCAACACCTTGTCCCCATTTGCACCAATTCCCTCCGCAAACTGCCGAATCCTCTCCGGTCTAAACGTCCCTTCCGTATCAATATAAACTGCCTTCCCATTTGCACCCCCTTGTTCGACAGGCAACTGAACCCCAACGGTAAGAGACAAAGCAAGTTGGGTTTTTCCCGACCCGAACGCCCCAAATGCCTCGGTAATTGCTTTCGTCTGAATCCCCTTTCCCCCCAGTAAATTATCTAAATTTTTTGAACCAGTAGTAATATGAAACAACTCTTTCCTTTTCTCCTCGTGCGCAAGCCCATCGCTAAAGCCCAAGTTCATCATTTTCCTCGACGCCTGAATTGCCTTCCGCGCAACCGACTCGCTCATCCCCGCAGTCTCCGATAACTGAGCAGGTGTCAAAACGGCCAACCCCATTAAATCATAAATCCCTGCCGCCTCCAACTTCGCAACCGCCCCCGGTCCAACACCAGGCAAATCAATTAATTGTACACCCTTTTCTTCAGGGTCACCAGAGTCATCCTTCGAGGATTTCTTTTTAGCACCCTTTTTCGGTTTCTCTACAACTTCTTCCCCAGAATCAGAACCCTCGACAGCTTCCTTAATTTTTTCAACTTCATCTTTTTTCACAACCATATTTTCTAAAACCCTCCTCGCTTTATAAGGATTTATATCATTCAAAACAGATAATCAATTTACCGACGAAAATTCTTTAATATTTAATTGTAGCACTATGTTATCTAAATTCTTATAAATACAAAAAACCGTAAAAATTAATGAACATCGAAGGAATAGAAATTGCAAGATCGGAAGGAAGATTGCCCGAAGGAAAATTAGTAAAAGCTCTATCTCTAATAAAAATATTACCTGACAACACTTTTTTATCAGAAAAAGAAAGAAACAAAAAAGGATGCATGCCCATTTATATGAAAGCGGATGAATTAAACATAGAATATTCAGGTAAACAACATCCATTTTTATATATTAGTTCAAAAAATAGATATTTTGGAAGATGTATAGGAAGTATAAGTGTTCCAAGTAATTCCACAAGCGTTCATGTAACCAAAAAAGGTGTGGCATTCACTTTTAATAAATGTAGATATATCACTCGTTTTTAAATAATCCCAATAATTCTCCAAATAACCCATGCCAAATTCCCCAACAACAGCAAAACAAAAACAACTTCCTCGACAATTCCCCCGCT
>CBDVEE010000002.1:0-27843 GCA_965372925.1 uncultured archaeon | reverse complement strand
ATAATGCTCGAAGAGGATTCGGCACGAGTGGTTGCCAGAGATGAAGAAACAACAACTTACAAGTTAGACAGGTTGGGAATTCCGTTGGTTGAAATTGCGACAGGTCCTCACATGCATACGCCGGAAGAAATTAAAGAGGCGGCTTTGAAAATTGGGGAAATTTTGCGAGCCTGTAAAATTAAGCGGGGGATTGGGACGATTCGTCAGGATGTTAATATTTCGATTAAGGAAAGTAAGCGGGTTGAGATTAAAGGTTTTCAGGATACGAAGATGATGATAAAAACTATAGATGTGGAAATTGCGAGACAACAAAAGTGTGTTAAGGAGAAATCTTGTAAGAACGAAGTTAGAAATGCTCTTCCCGACGGGACAACGGAATTTCTTCGACCGATGCCTGGCGCCGCGCGAATGTATCCCGAGACGGATGTCCCACTTTTAAAAATATCAAGAGAACTAATCAACGAAACAAAAAAGAATCTGCCGAAGCTCACATCCGAACATAAATCTTATCTGAGCGAATTTGGTCTCAATGACGAATTGATGAAACTAATTTTGAAACGAAATAAGATGGAAGATTTTAAAGTTCTCGCTAAAACAATTTCTAATTATGAACTAATTGCAAAAGCTCTTACATTATTTCAAACTGAAATCGGGAAAAAGGAAAATAAGTCCAAGGAGGAACTTGAGGAAATTTTTAACGCTCACACCCTTGAGGCGATTCTCGAACAGGTTGATAAAAAAATCTCAAGTAATGATGTAAGAACGGTAATGCAAAAAATTGCGCAAGGGAAGTCGTTGGATGAAGCAATGGAAAAGTCCGACATTAATTTGAAAGAAGAAATTGAAAAATTAATTAAAGAAAAGCCGGGACTTTCTCAGGGTGCTTATATGGGATTGGTTATGGGAAAATTTAAGGGTCAGGTTTCGGGAAAAGAAGTTATGGAAGTTTTGAGGGAATTAGTTTAATTAATCTCTACTTAATCATTCCTTCTAATCCCCAAACTGTCAAAACAGCAAATACGGCGGAAACGATAGCGACGACAATCCAGCTATTTGAACCACAAACCGCGCCCAAGGCACCACCGACAGCACCGCCTATTCCGGCAAGAATCATAATTCTTTTTCGTGTGTCCATTATTTAATATCAACTCCCAACTCTTTTAATCTCTTAATATGTGCCTGCATTATCGCTTCGATATTCCCGACCATTTTAACTAACTCTGTTCTCTCGGCAACCAGTGTGTTCAAAGCTCCTTTGTGAAAACCAATTTCCTGCTCTGGCGACATCTCGGGAGCTTTACTTTCCTCACTGGTTTTATTTCCAGATTCTTTCGCGGAATTAATCGCGTTCTCTAAATTATCAACATCCATAATACCTCAAAAACTTTTTAGTTTAAAAACCTAACCCCAATTTTTATAAACTCAAATTAATATAAATTGACATGGAAAGAACAATGATTAAAGATTCGTTTGAGAAAAGCGGGAAGGTTTTAATCAAGGGATGGGTTCACGAAACTCGGGATTTAAAGAAGGTGAGATTTTTAATTCTTAAAGATATTTCGGGGCGAATTCAGATAACGGGAATTGATGGTAAAACGAATTCAGAGACCTTTGAATTGTTAGATAATTTAAACAGGGAGTCGGTTGTGGAAGTTGTTGGAGAATTAAAAAATTGCAAACAGGCACCAGGCGGGAAAGAAATTTTGCCCGAATCTATAATAATAATTGCAGAAGCGGAAAACCCGTTGCCGATAGATACTTCGGATTATTCAAAAACAGAGTTGCCTTTAAGGTTAGATAATCGGGCTGTTGATTTACATTCTCAAAGAACACAGGCAATTTTCAAAATTCAGTCAACGATAGGAACATCTTTTATAAATTATTTCGTAAATAAAGGTTTCACTTATACTCATCTTCCCTCAATAATTTCATCCAGTTCTGAAGGCGGAACAGAATTATTCAAAGCAAAATATTTTGAAAAAGAAGTTTTTCTCGCGCAATCTCCCCAGTTGTATAAACAAATGATTGCCTGCTCAATGGAAAATATGGTTACGATAACTCCTGTCTGGCGGGCAGAAAAATACAACACAGTCAGACATCTCAATGAATGCAGACAAATGGATATTGAGATGGCATTCGCTGACACAAAAATCATAATGAAAGAACTGGAAAGCTCCGTCAAATATATTGTTAGACAAGTAATCACAAAAAACAAAAAAGAGTTAGAACTGCTCAATCTTAAATTAAAAATTCCTGAAGTTAAATATTTAACTTTTGCAGAAGCAAAAACTTTAATGAAAAAAAATAATGTAAAAATTGGTAAAGATGATTTAACCGGCGAAGCCGAAAAGGAACTTAATGAATTATTTCCAAACACTTTAACTTTTGTCTATGATTGGCCGATGACAGGAAAGCCGTTTTACATTATGCCAAAAGACGAAAAAGCCGACGCGGAATTAAGTGAAGGTTTTGACGCTATTTACAAAGGAATGGAAATTTCCTCCGGCGGACAGAGAATCCATATTCCCGAACTATTAGAAAAAAGATTAAAAGCAAATAAATTAAATCCAAAAGATTTTAAGGATTACATTGACAGTTTTAAATTCGGCGCACCATCTCACGCAGGTTGGTCAATTGGATTAGAAAGATTTACGCAAGTTCTTTTAGAAATGCCGAATATCCGGGAAGTTTGTATGTTTCCACGAGATAGAGATAGAATAACGCCTTAAATTCCAAACTTAAAACCATCATCCTTTTTTCTTGGTAAAATGTGCCAATGCATGTGCGGAATAATCTGTCCTGCGACTTTGCCATTATTCATAATAAAATTAAATCCTTCTGCCCCAGCTTCTTCGGTAATTTTCAAAGCCGCTTCCTTACTTACCTTTAATAATTCCTCATATAATTTCTGAGGCATATCTAAAAAACTATCATAATGCTTTTTTGAAATAACTAAAGAATGCCCTTTAACTTTTGGAAAGGCATCCCTAACTACAATAAAATTTTCACTCTCTAAAACTTTCTCACTCGGAATTTCCCCCTCAATTATTTTACAAAATAAACAATCATCAACCATGAAATAATTAGCTCAACAAACCTTAAAAACTTAATTACTCACTATATTTTATGGCAAAAAGTTTTACGTGGCGTAAAGTTACCGAGAAAGAGAAAGAAGAAATTAGAAAAGATTCTAAAAAACTTTTGAATGAATTTGCGTCTAAATTGTCTAAAATTAAGGTTTCTATTTCGGCTGAAAAACAGGGAGAAGATGTATCTGGAACACGGGAGGAGGGCGATGGTTGGAATACCGACCCAGGATTTAGAGATTTAACGCTTCTAAATGCGCCATTCGTCGAGGATAATTCTATTGTGGCAGAAAAGGGAGGTTGGAAGAAATAAAATGCCTGAGGGAAAATTCATAGTAGCATCGGGACCCGTAATTATTGAGGGTGGAAAATTGTTGGTTGTAAAAGATAATAAAGATCCATTTTATAAACTTCCGGGAGGAACCGTCAAAGAAGGAGAAAGTTTAGAAGATGGTTGTATGCAAAGAACAAAAGAAGAAATTAATGCAGATGTAGAAATTATTCGTCCTTTAATGCCTCATATTCTTTATGAAAATCCAAAGACAAAAGAGAAAATGACAATTGTTTTAATTAATTATTTAGCTAAACTAAAAAACAAAGGGGATATAAGACCCTTGCCACCTAGTCAAGATATTAAGTGGATTAGTATAAAAGAAATTAAACAGGGAGAGGGGAATGTCTCTCCGAATGTTAAAGCATTAATAGACAAGGAATTTAAATGACACTAAAACATAAACTTAAGCAAATCAAATCAGGAAAACTAACCGCAGTTGAAAATTTAATGAATTTTTCTAAAAAAATTGCAACACCAGAAATAAAAGAGCTGAACATTTTTTTATCTTTAAATAAAAACGCAATCACACAGGCAAAAGAAATTGATAAACGAATAAAAAATAAAACCGGGGGAAAGCTGGCGGGATTATGTTTTGCTGTAAAATCAAATATTTCTGTAAAAGGATTAGAAACAAACTGCGGTTCAAAAGTTTTGGAAGGTTATGTTTCTCCTTATAATGCGACGGTAATAAATAAACTCTTAGCCGAAGATGCAATAATTTTAGGAATGGTTAATATGGACGAGTTTGCTTGTGGAGCATCGGGAGAAACCTCTGCATTCGGTCCGACAAAAAATCCAAGAAACACGGAATTAATCACGGGTGGTTCATCTTCTGGTTCAGTAGCATCAGTCGCCGCAAAACTTTGTGATTTTGCATTGGGTTCAGACACCGGAGGTTCAATCCGAAACCCAGCTTCACATTGCGGAATAGTCGGGCTTAAATCAACCTACGGAGCAGTTTCGCGATATGGATTAATTGATATGGCAATGTCTTTTGATTGTATCGGACCACTAACACAAACATCTGAAGATGCGAAATTAATTTTTGATATAATCAGGGGACAGGATAATTTTGATCAAACGACTCAGAACTCAGAACTCAGAACTACCCTCATAGATGCAGAGGAAAGACGGGTTGGGGCAGACCCTCGAAACTCAGAACTCAGAGGCGTAATCGGATTGGTAAATGTTCAGGATTTTTGCTCGAAAGAAATTGCAGAATTAATTGAAATTAAAACAAATGAAATTGCAAAACAGAATAATTGGAAAGTTAAAAAAATAAATTTGCCTTTGGATATTACAATTCAAACTTATTATATAATTGTTTACACTGAATTTTTTTCAGCAACACGGAAATTTGATGGTCGAAGATTTGGGAAAAAAATTGAAGAAATTGCGGGTCCAGAAGTTATCAGAAGAATCATTGGAGGTTCCGAAATCACAAAAGCCGAGCACGAAGGAA
The DNA here is from genome assembly GCA_965372925.1 of uncultured archaeon. Lineage (GTDB taxonomy): Archaea > Nanobdellota > Nanobdellia > Pacearchaeales > GW2011-AR1 > JAGVXH01. Next base: position 22,961 of record CBDVEE010000002.1, on the reverse strand, counting down.
AATATTATAGAGAAGCATTAAGGGCAAGAAATTTTATCAAGCAACAATTTAAAAAAATATTTCAGGAAGTGGATGCTATAATTCTTCCAACTGTTCCGAGAATTCCACACAAAATCGGAGAAACAATTTCGGTTAAAGATATGTATGCTTATGACGTTTTCACAACACCAGCTTCAATCGCAGGGCTCCCGGCAATTTCAATTTCTGCGGGAAAAATAGATAATAAAGATGTCGGGCTCCAAATTATGGCACCACATTTTCAAGAGGAATTAATTTTTAAACTAGCGAAGGATTTTGAGTAAAATGTTTATATTTTTAATAACAACCTTTATCAACTTAAAATCACCTAATTTAAAATGCCAGAAATAACATTTAGTCAAGCAAGAGAGTTTTTAGATAGTATAATCAGCGAGGACAAAGTTGCGATTATTCACCACGATGATGGAGACGGCTTTTGTGCTGGAATTTTGTATTATGATTGGTGCAAAAATAAAGGTGCGATAACTGAAGAATTTGTATACTCAATCAACAAATCAAAACTAAAAAAATTTGACTTAGAGAGATTTAATAAAATAATCGTCTGTGACCTTGCACCTGATTTTATGGCAGAAGAATTTGAATTGGTAAAAGATAAACAGGTTTTATATTCTGACCATCATCCGAGGGATACTCCCATCCCAAAAGAAATTTTAGAGTTAGTGACAACAGATAAGGGATGTATTCCGTCGTCGCGAACTGCAGGAGAACTAACGGGGCTAAAACCGTGGTTGGCTCTGATTGGAACAGTTACTGATTCTGGGCAACTTTATTCAGAAAATCAAGACTTTATCGATGAGCATTTAGAAAAACTCAATATGACATTGGATGAATTTCATCAAAATATAACGAGTGTCGTTACAAATTTTTTAGTTTATTTTGACAAAAATTTTGACAAAGCTTTCGAAATTTTACAACAAATTAATTCGATTGAAGAAATATCCAAGTTGAAGAAATATTCTGAGCCAGTTGAAGATGAAGTTCAAAAATTTGTAGAACAATATGAAGATAAAAAAGAAAGATTGGGATATGTAGATTTTTATTATTTTGCGCCACATTTTCCTGTGAAGGCTCCGGTCTGCGGAATAATTAGTTATCGGGACCGAAATCAAATATATATATTTGCAACTCCAAAAAGTGACGGCAGGCACATTGGATTATCAGCGAGAAATACCTCTCAAAAAATAAATATGGCGGAACTTCTACGAGCAGGAGTCACAGGATTAGAAGATGGTTCTGCTGGCGGGCATCCGGCAGCGGCGGGTGGGATGATTCTTGCAAAAGATATTGAGAAGTTTAAAGAGAATATTAGAAAGTTTGTATCAGGATAATTTTTTTAAATAACATTCTAACCACATATCTTTATAAGCAAACTGACAAATTTCGTCACAAAAATAACAAGACTTAAAAACCAAAATAATTCTTCAGCTTCATGGGAAGTAATAATATATCATTTAATCATACAAGAAAAGATAGTGAAATTTCCGAATTAGAGAAACTAACAGCGACGACCGCAATCGACAAAGAAGAAATTTTACTAAGCCCAGACGCAAACAATCCAGATATCTTAGCATATTTAAATCCGTCAATATATCCTGAGATTCATGTCGATACAAAAAATGGGGTTTATGGCTACCCTATGACAATCAGAGTAAGGAAAAAAAATTATAGCAAAAGAGGTGAATTTTCGGAAACACACCTTGCATTCATAGACTCAAGTAATCCATTTAAAATACACTATAATAAACAAATACTTCTTGGACAGGATAATGAATTCTCACAATGCGGAACAGAGGATACAAGAATAACGCAAGTTCCTCGAGACAAACTTCCAAACAAAATCAGAAACGAATTTATAAAAGACAGAATTTATGCACTAACTTCTGTAGCATTTGACGGAGACAATCCAAGAATAAAGTTAGACTTAACTGAAGACTTTGAAAAAATAATACCCTTTGGAATCATCGGACCACAAATTCTCTACGAAAAAGCAATCACGTATCTTCCAACAGAATTCGGATACAAAGATTACGCGATACAGCAATTAGCAGAAAGAAAAAAATCAAATTCCTTTTTAATTAGTTCAGATGTTTTTTTACCCGACAAAGACGCTGCCCTCGAATATAATTATGAGGGGAATGAATGGAATTTATGGCACAGAATTGAACCGCACATCCAAATCGCAAGAGCAAAAAATATTGAAGATTTTACGAATGAAAAATACTGGGTTAATCAACTCGAAAATTTAACTGATTCAACAGTATTAAAAGCTGGCTCAAAAAAATGGAACTCAGAAAAAATAGGACTTGGCGGACCACCAATATCAACCAATGGTAAATGTATTGCGCACTATCACGGAGTGGAAAAAAGAAAAAAGAAAAATCTGACGCAATTTATTTATACCTGTGCACTATTTGAATACAATCCACAAATTGGAAAAATAGTTTCTGCACAAAAACACAATTATCTGATACCATCAACGGAAAAAGAAGATATTTTATTTGGAGCCAATACAGAAAAATATATAACATTTTCAACAGGAATTTTAAAGGACCCAAACAATAGAGATACTGCTATATTCTACTCCGGCAAAGGCGACAAAAAACTTCTTGCAAGGTCAGCCAATCTTCCGTGGGCACTTGATGTCCTCGCCAAACCAAGCAATAGAATAGTCATTTAATAACGCCTCCAACCACATATATCTTTTTAAAGAAAAATCCCTCTCTATCATTATACATTTCATTTATTGAAAGGAGGTTAAATAAAAGAGAATATGCCATTAGATTTTGCAAAAGAAGCGATACAAACTGCGGAGGCGAACTCCATTAATTTTGATGACTTGAAAGCTGGAAAAGCTAACATTAAAGTTTTTGGATGTGGTGGATGTGGATGTAATATGGCTACCTGGCTTTTCAATAAAGGTATCAGTGGTGCGACAATTTACGGTATCAACACCGACGCGCTTCATTTATCTATCACAAAGACTGACGAAAAAATCCTTATAGGTAAGGAATTGACACGAGGTCTTGGATGTGGAGGATATCCTAAAAAAGGACGAGAAGCTGCTAAAGAATCTCTTACTGACTTGAAAAAAGCTGTTTCGAATTCGGATATGGTTTTTGTTCTGGCTGGTATGGGAGGCGGATCCGGAACTGGATCCATTCCAGTAGTTGCTCAATTAGCTAAGGAGACAGGTGCAGTGGTAATCGCGGTAGTTACAATGCCCTTTGAGGCAGAAAAAGCAAGAATCGATAAGGCAGAGTTCGGTCTTCAGGAATTGAGAGAGACGGTCGATACGGTAATTGTCCTAGACAATAATCGGTTGGTCGACATCGCTGGTCAGTTACCAATGGAACAAGCTTTCGCGGTTGCGAACGAGTTGGTTTCCACAATGATTAAGGGTATTGTTGAGACAATCACTCTTCCATCATTAATTAATTTGGACTACGCAGATGTATCTTCAATTATGAAAAACGGCGACGTAGCAGTGATTGGTATCGGCGAGGATAATTCGAGCACGCGGGTAGACGCAGCGGTACAGCAGGCTCTGACGCATCCGTTATTGGATGTAGATTATAGAGGAGCGACTGGAGCGCTGGTTCACATTACGTGCGGTCCAGATTTAAAACTTGAAGAATTCGATACTATTGGACGACTCGTAACCGAAAACTTGTCACCAGAAGCACAGGTTATCATCGGAGCAAGGGTCAATAAAGAATTCCAGGGAAGAGTAAGAGTCATTACAATTATGACGGGAGTAAAATCCCCTTACATCCTCGGGAAAAATACCAGTAGTTTCGACAATGAAGACAGAATCAGCGTCAACGAACTCGGCTTAGATGATTTAAGTTAAATCAAAAAATATTTTTTATTTTTATTTTTATTCCTCGCCTTCGGGCGGGGTTGGATTTTGTTTGTTTGTTTTTGTAAAGTATTTTTATAGAAACTTCTGAAAGAGGTGAAGGAGTTGTATATATGGAGTTATACGACATTAGCTTGATCGCGTACGTAAGAAGATTATCACGACAAAATTTTCGCTAAAAATCAAAATTAAATTAAATAGAATCTTTACTTACTTTAATCATCGGCTCCATTTTGTAATTTTTCCATTTGTCAAAATAAAGGATGTGGTCCAAGTTCATTTTTCTTTTCTCCTTTGTCTTTATCTTAGTTTCAATACCAATCGGGAAAAGTGCTTCAATATGTAGACCTTCAGGAATGCTTAAAGTTCTTCTGACCTGTTCTTCGTAAAAATGTCCAACCCACGTCGTTACTAGTTTTTGATCCATTAGAGCTAACAGAAAATTCTAAATCGCCGCTCCAGCTTGTTGTGCACAAAAACGAGCCCCGCGTTTATCATAATATCTAATTAAATTTTAGTCATCTGAAACAGCGACGACAATATATTGAGCGGTTCCGACAAAATCTTGCTGAGATGCCGCCGCTAATTCTGCAATTTTCTTTTTGTCCGAAACTAAAATAAATCTCGTTACAAATTGATTTCCCGCACATGGAGCAAAACGTGCCGAGTCAATTGCTCGAATAATTTTTCGCCAATCTGGTTTTTTCAAATCAAACCGCTTCACACTCTTCCTCTGTTTAATTGCATCATCCAACTTCATAGAATAAACAAAGAAAAGAACTATAAAAAGGTTTTGAGATCACTCTGCTTCGGAATTTACCATCAGTTGCTTTTCAGCTTCAACATAAACCCTTGCAACATTTGGCCATCTCATCTGCTCTTTAAATGGTTTTATTTTAGATTTTATTGCCACAATCTTTTCAGGATGAGTTCTTAAATCTTTTATAGCCTTTGCAAAAGATTCAGGATTATTATAATCGGGTAAGATGACTCCCCTCCCTTTTCCCAAAATCTCTTTAGCATATAAAAATGGTGTTGATATAACTGGCTTTTCCAAACCCACATAATAACTTAAAACTCCAGAAGAATTTTGTCCATGAAATGTATAGGGAGTTATTCCTACATCACTTGCATTAATAAATCTCAAGAGACTATTTAAAGGTAAATAATTATTTTTAAAATGAACATTCCTTTCGACACCACCTTCTTTTACAGCTTGTTCTAATTTTTCTCTATAGGGCTCTCTCCCGTCTTCCTTAATTTCCCTTGGATGAGATTTGCCTGCAATCATATAATTAATATCGGGAAAATCTTTAACAGCTTCCGGCATTGCACGAATAACATATTCCAATCCCCTTTTTGACCTAACTATTCCTACCGTAGAAATAACAAACCCTTCCAGCCCCAAAATTTTTTTAGAATCTTCAGGAGATTCATGAAAATCATGAGTTCCATGAAGAATCATGCTCATTTTTAAAGGATCCACATCATATTCATTAGTTAAAATATCCTGAGCAGTCTTTGAAATCGGAATAATATGATTTACCATTGGTAAAATTTGTCGGAATACTTTTTTTCTAGATTTACTTTTTTTATCATTAGAATATTTTCCAAGAACAGTATGTGTTGTCAAAAGGGTCGGTTTTTTTAATTCATCAAGCATCTCTAAAACATAATCTCCCATATTGCCTCCGAATATTCCAAACTCATGTTGAATACTAACTACTTTAACAGTAGAATCATCATTCAAAACTCTTGCCATCGTCCTATATGCCTTTTTGTCATTTTTATCAAAACACAAATCCACCATATCCCCATACTCACTTAACTTCCTACTCCCATTAACAGCTATAACTCTATTCATAATACCAGAATCAACTCCATGGCTATAATTAATCACATCTTCTGTCCACGATGCTATTCCACATATTTCTGGTTTAAATGTACTTATATGAGTTACTTTTTTTACATTTTCCATTTTAATACTATCTTTAAACCCATCCCTTTTATAAATCTTTTGTAATGTAATTACTATAAAATTACATCAGACACAACAAAAGAAATTTCCAATAAAAACTAAAAAACATCTCAATTTGGTTCTACTTAGAAACCAAGCGTCCGGAAGAGGACTCTACTCAGAATTTACATCTCGCAAAAATATATAGAATTTAAATTGTTTTTGCTCAAAGCGAATCCTTCGCCTCCGATGTCGGAGCTACGATGTCCTACTAAAGCTACGCTTTCGGGAGGACTCTACTCGCAATTCACTCTGAAATTTTGCGATATATTTCTGTTTGTGCAAAATTCGAGCAAATTGTTCGCCTCCGACGTCGTCGGTTCGACTCAGCTACGCTTTCGGGAGGACTCGAACCTCCGACATCACGGTTAACAGCCGTGCGCTCTACCTGCTGAGCTACGAAAGCATAATAAATAGAAATTTAAATCATTTTTAAAACTAACTAATCTTGTTTTTGATTAGTCTCAATTCCTTTCTTCAGCCCTAAATCATCTTCCTCAAATTTTCGTCTTGATATATTTTGCTTTTCTAAATATGCAAAAACATTCCCGTGTTTTGCTCCCTGAATCAGCGACTCGATTGCTTGCACAACTGCGTCCAAATGAATTGAATCAACAATTACACCAACGGTATTGCCGTGAATAACAATTTCCGCCCCTGTCAAGTTTTCAATTGTCTTCCGTGCCTTTCCACCAGTTCCAATTAATCGTGCTCGGACATCTTTTAAATTTTTTCGTCTTGTATGTTCTTTAACTTCAATAAATTCTAAAACAAAATCCTCGTTCATTAACAACAATGCATCATCAACACAAAATCCGAAATCAACAGCCCGAATAACTTGTTCGATTAGGTATTCGTTCAGCTCCATGCTCTTAATATTAATGCTTTCTTTTCCGAAGCCAATCTTAACTTTAACTTTATTTTCGATTACAGGCACGGCTTTCTTGACTTTTCGCATGTTAGTAACTAATACGTTTCTCATGTTATATTAAATAGAATTCAGTTTATAAGATTGTGGATTTTGACAACAATATTTAATTCTAAAACCCTCTCTTCATTCCTCTTCTGAAACTTCGATACCCATTATACGTCCGAGTCGGTATTTTGTGTATTGGCTTACCTGATTTATATTCTCCAGCACATCTCCCTTTACCTGTCTGATTATCGTTGTGACGTTTTATATCCATAGATTGTTGATATTCCTGAGGATTCGTAGGTACTTGACTATAAGAATTATGTCTCTTTTTATGTCCGCAACCAGCCACACCAATCGACATAACCAACAACAAAACTAAGGCACTATCTTTTAATCTCATATTATTCAACATAATAATAGACTTTATAAACTTTTTGGCTGTAATTACTTTAAAGTTATCACAATAATGTATAGCCCGGTGATATATGTCACCAGGGAATACAATAATTCGGAAAAATCAAGATCTAAAATTCGCCCTCGTCTGTGGTTAACTTCCCCATCTGCTTCAGCTTCGTGACTTGGTTTATTGTATATTTGAACAAAACATCTCCCTTGTCGTCATCAAATTCCCACGGTTCAATAATAATCACGTCTCCCTCTCTTAGCCATAATCCTCTTCTCTTTCTTCCTGGTACTCGGCAGTTTCTTGTTTTGCCGTCCATACACGAAACCATCATTCGACTTGCACCACATCTTTGTGTAATAATCCCAATAATCTCGCGCCCGTGCGGTAACTTCACTCGAACTGGTCCTTCTTGCCCTGGAACAAAAACTCTTTCTTTGTTCTTTTTTGATTTATCTTTAAATTTACTAAATGCCATAATTAGATGAAAAGAAATCACTTTATAAAACATATGATATATTAAACAAATCATTAAAAATCACAAAGACAACTAATTATATGAAAAACATAGAAGGTTTTGTATTTTTTGATAAGTCTCTCTATACTTTTCACGATCAAATGCCCATTTTTGGAGCAGGAGAAAACTTTACCTTCTCACTTTTTCAAACTAATCTGAAAGCATTCTCAACATCTCAAAAAGCGGCAAAAATTGCAAAACGATATTACCAAAAGTTTGAAACAAGAAATCCATTCCCCGTAATCTCAGAATTAAAAATGAACATACCAGAATCCATCGAAGAAGAAGAAAACTTTTTGAAAGAAAGTGGACTTATAATAATAGTACCACAAGACTCAAAAAATTCTGTGAAACTAATAGATGCTCCAACAACCAATAGAACAATGAGATATTGTAATGATGAAATAAGAGCATCGGAACTAAATTATAATAAAATAACACCATACTACCCCATGACTGGTGAAACTGCATATACAATTGCTTCAGAAGCGCGAGATGAAATTGCCAGACAAAGTTGTCAGACAGGAATTTTTATCGCAAAATTTTCTCTGGAAAGATGCCCGAATTCTCTAAAGTTAATATATTATTCTTAATCTTTACAGCAAAACTAATGCAAACGGAACTCCTTCAATTATAACAACACCCTCGTCTTTTACAATTCCCAGTTCTTTTGCAATCCGAACCGAGTTTTTCCCAACAAAATTAAACGTCGCATCTTCACGATTACATCTTATAATTTCCGTCGCTATTTCCTTATTATTCATTTCCTTGCCATTAAAAAATTCACCGCTTACATTTATGACTCGTTTTCCGTCGACGAGCTTCCGTCCAAAAATGTCTTTATCACAAACGGCAACGACCCACCGATATGATTTATGAATCTTCAATAAAATTTTACTCATAATAAAAACAAAATCCGTGACTTTATAAAATAATCGCCCGACCAAAATGCTTATATACTCAATTGCTTATTATTTATTGTTCAACTTCGGTTGAATATTGTTTAGCTTCGGTTAAACAATCGGTTGGTTAACAACTTCGGTTGTTTTCCTTCCACTTTTTTTATTATCTTCAAATCTTTAATATATTATTTAAATTAAATTTACAAAAAATTTAAATTCCCCCTCCCTAAGGGGAATTATTAAAAAATTAATAAGCCTTCTTGGCTTCACCTTCGGATACTGCTTTTTCGGCGTTATCCTTAGACATGATTCTACACATGCCACATCCGCATACAGAACACTTTCCTTTAGCCATAAAGCCACCACGAGACGTTTTTGTCATTTCAACGTCTTTCATAACCTTCTGTTCTTTGCATTTCATACATCTTCCTTCAATTGTCATTTTTACCTCCTATTCTATTTAATTTCTTAAGTTAAATCTTTTGAATTTCTTGTTTCTCTCCACACGCTAGACACCTCAAAAACATTTTGCCTTTTTCTTCATTTAACTCAGTATCAGGTTTTTTGCACTTTGGACATAGCACAAACCGATTTACATATTTTTCAATTTTTTCGTTAATATCTTTACTGGACAATCTTCGTGATAAAATTAGTCTTTCTCCTTTGATTTCTCCTGAGCTGGCTAGTTCTTTGGTTAAAAATTTTAATAAATGCTCTGGTGTCCGTCTAACGCACATGGCGACCTGCATAAAATTCGAAATTACCGTCCGTGTTCCCTCGTGATGTCCTTTAACTTTTAAAATCTCAAATCGTCCGCGTTCAACAGTTGCCTTAACATTTTCATACGCTTTATCTAATAAAGTCTCATAATTCATAGAATTCTCATAATAACCTCCTTTATAAAAATTTACACGGGGGGAAATCCCACCGAAAACCTTATAAATAAAACAAAATAGGAATTAATATAAATTCTAGAGATTACTCTACAATTCTAAAATGGATACAGATTTAAAAAAAAATATTTTGTCGACCGGTACAAGCTTAGTTGGAATAGTGTGCAAAGACGGTGTGGTTATGGCTTCAGACCGGAAAGTAACACTTGGGGGACAGGTTGTGGCAGACAAGGGATTTCAAAAAACGCATCAAATTAATAATTACTTAATTATGTCCATGGCGGGAACGGTATCAGACGCACAGGTAAATCTTAAATTGATAGCGGCACAGCTCAAGATTAAAGAGCTTCGGGACAGACAGAGACCGACGGTGAAAGAATCGGCAAACTTTATAGCAACTATGAAATTCCAGAATATCCGGAGACCGACTATGATTCCTTCAATTGTGGGCAATTTGATTGCAGGATTTGATAAAAACGGAAAAACTACTTTATATAATGTAACACCGGATGGCGCAATTGCAAAAGTAAAAGAATACGATGCGTCTGGAAGTGGAATGCAATATATTTGGGGGCTTCTGGAAAGACAATATAAAAAAGACTTATCAGTGGAAGAAGGAATCGGATTGGCTATTGAATCCATAAAATCCTCTTCAGAAAGGGACACGGCATCGGGGTGTGGTATCGATGTTTTTACAATTACAAAAGACGGAATAAAGCAAGTTTCGAAACAAAAGAGCGAAGCGGTCTATAAAGAACATAATTAATTTAAAATGGCGGATATTCTAAAAACAATAGAGGACCAACTACCGCGAGGCGTGATTGGTTCGACGATATTTGAAGGAGCTAATATTGTAGTTTATACTACGGATGTGGCGTTTTTCAAAAATGGTGATTCTCAGATTAAGGAAGTTGTAAATGTAATTAAAAAAAGAATTGAGCTGCGGGCGGATAAATCGTTATTAGTACCGCAAGAAGAAACCGATGCAAAAATCCGGAATATAATTCCGAAAGAAGCTGAGTTGACGCAGTTGATTTTTGACCCACAACGAAGCATAGTAATTATCGAAGCAAAAAGACCTGGGCTGGCGATAGGAAAGGGTGGTTTAATTTTGCGAGAGGTCAAAGCCGAAACTTTATGGACTCCGCAGGTTCAACGTTCGGCCGCGATAAAATCGAAAATCACAGATAAAATAAGAGAGGTTTTATATCAGGATAATTCTTATCGGAAAAAATTTTTAAATAATATTGGTGAAAAAATTTATAAGGGATGGAACCCCGACAAAATAGAAGAATGGATTCGGATTACAGCACTTGGAGGCGGACGACAAGTTGGACGAAGTTGTTTTCTTTTACAAACTCCGATTTCTAAGGTGTTAATTGATTGTGGTGTAGATGTATCTTCAAGTGGCAAAGACAAATATCCCTATCTTGAAGCTCCGGAACTGGACTTGTCAACGCTTGATGCAGTAATTTTATCACACGCACACCTTGACCATTCGGGTTTAATTCCTTACTTATATAAAATGGGATACAAGGGTCCGGTTTATATGACCGCCCCAACACGAGATATTTCTGCGCTAATGGCACTTGATTTTATTGGTGTAGCTTACAAACAAGCGGCGGCACCTCTGTTTAAATCGTCTGACATTCGGAATATGGTGAAGCATTCAATCACGCTGAATTATCAGGAGGTAACTGATATTACACCTGACATCCGAATCACGTTTTACAACGCCGGTCACACACTGGGTTCCGCAATGATACATTTTAATATCGGAAACGGACTGCATAATTATGTTTACTCCGGTGATATAAAATTTGGTAGGTCACGTTCGTTGGAATCTGCGACATCTTATTTTCCAAGATTAGAAACTTTGCAACTTGAAGCAACATATGGTGGTAGAGATAATAATTACCCTCCGCGAAAAGAGTCTGAAGAAGAGTTGCTTAATTTTGTAAATGATGTTATATCGAATGGCGGGAAGGTCTTGCTCCCTGAATTGGGAACCGGTCACGCTCAGGAGAAAATGCTTTTGTTGGACGACGCGATGCAAAACGGGAAGATTCCGAAGGTTCCGATTTATATAGATGGAATGATTTGGGATATTAATGCGGTTCATACTGCGTATCCCGACTTTTTGTCTAATTCGCTTCGGGCGAGTATTTTTGCGGACAAAAATCCGTTTGTATCAGAGGTATTTAGTCAGGTCGGTTCTCCGCATGAGCGAAAGAATGTGATTGAGGGCGGACCGTGTATAATTTTGGCAACATCTGGGATGCTCGTCGGTGGTGCATCAGTTGAATACTTAAGAGAATTTGCGGACAGCCCAAATAATGGACTTTGCTTATCTTGTTACCAACCACCGGGAGGACTCGGTCGACAACTTAAAGAGGGGTTGAAAGAAGTAAGATTTAATGTAAATGGGAGAGATGAAATCGTTCCAATTAAATTAAAGTTTTTGAATATCGACGGATTTTCAGGACATTCGTCTCGAAACGAACTAATGGCATTTGTAAATAACATAAATCCTAAACCGAAAAAAATTATTATCAATCACGGTGAGCAATCTAAATGTTTGGATTTAGCGTCGAGCATCTACAAATCTCAACGAATTGAAACTACTGTTCCGAAAAATTTAGAGACGATTCGGTTGCGGTAGGGTTATATCAAATACTCCCAATTCGCCGTATTCTTTATATTCGTATTTCTAGAATCTTTATCTGGATGCCACTTTATATAATGACCACATAGAGAAAGCAATTCAGAATGATGCTCATCATTATTTATTTTTACAGCAGAAATCTCTTCAGGAAATATCGCTCCAAGAATTAGTAATTCTTTGCTCAAACCACAATTGCCTGTGTCATAACAATCAACAACACACCTATTTGTTTTTATTCTAAGTTGATAAATTGTATTATCTTTCTTTTTCCTTGTCGTCGGATGAGTTGGTGCGAATACTTGTGCCTCTTCAGGATTAAATGTTGCTGACAATAATGCTGTATGATGATAGTATGATGTGTGCTCATCAAATAATTTATATATTAAATTATCATCTCCATTTTCAATGATATCTTTAACTTCTGCAACGTGGCTTATTAAGCTCCTACTTAAAGCCATAGACAACAATTCCTTACTTTCATATCCTCTTGACGCACCTTTGTATAAAACAATTTCATCATCGGGATTTGCACTTGCGTGATATTTTAAATTAACTTTAGAATAATCAAAAGATAAATCTGCTTGATTAAATGGATTTATTGGTAATTGTGATTTTCCATCTATCCTTTCAAGCATCAATGCCCAAGATGTTTCTTTTATTTGTTCAGCCAAACTCAAACTCATAAATATAGTCATTATTTAGTGATATATAAAATTATCGCTTACGATATCTAAAGCCCCCTCAACTTCCTAATTTTTTCTGCTCCACCCGGAGTCTTCCCTAATCTCTCATAAAAATCCCACGACTTTTGAATCTGGGCGTCAATAAATTGTGTATGTTCTTTTTTTCAACCGTCTGGATTTTTCTTAACGAACTTAGCCCATTTTTCAGTTTGTTCCGAATGTGTTTTATCTCTCATGTTTAATATCCATAAAAAAACTAAGAATCTAAGATATAAATAACTAACTACTGGCGTTTTTAGCATCCAATCCCAACTCTTAAAAACTCTATTTGTCTGATTTAATCAAGAGGTAAAAGTGAAACATAAAATTTCTATAACGTTGATTTTGTTAAGTATGTTTGTAGTAACACAGTTCATTGGAGTTTTTGTTATCAATGCTTATGCTCCAACTTCTCAGGTAGTAATCAATCCAGCGACGGGTGAATCTGAAATTATTTTGACCGAGGGCAGTCTTCCATTTGGTCTTCAGGCTCCTCAAGATGAACCGACTCCGGGTTTCCTTTCAATTGTTTTTGCGTTTGCATTGGCTTTCGCTCTCATTTTTATTTTAATGAAATATAAATGGAAAATGATAATTCGGCTTTGGTTTTTCTTTGTCGTGACGTTATCTCTCGGCATCGCGATAAACGCTTTCTTAAAATACACAACTCTGACAAGCATCTCGGTTATCGCACTGGCAATCGCAATCCCGCTTTCTTTCTTTAAAATATTCAAACCAAATCCCTACACTCACAATCTAACTGAGCTTCTAATTTATCCTGGTATAGCAGCTGTATTTGTTCCGATTCTAACTCCAATTTCAATCATCGGGCTTTTAATTTTAATATCAATCTACGACATGTGGGCAGTTTGGCGTTCGGGCATTATGCAAAAAATGGCGAAGTTTCAGATGAGTGAATTAAAAATATTTGGTGGTTTTTTGGTCCCGTCTGTTTCTAAAAAAGTCAGAAATCAAATTGCGAGAATAAAACAAAAGTACAAGAATAAAAAAATGCCAAAGAAAATTAGGAATAAAAAGTTCAAAGTTAATCTTGCAATTCTTGGGGGTGGCGATGTTATTTTTCCGATAATCACGGCAGGTGTATTTATGTGGGCTTATCCGAATCAGGTTTTGTTTGGAATAAACGGATTGATTCCTGCACTCTTCATAATAGGCGGAGCGTTGATTGGTCTGACATCAATATTTTTATTTTCAGAAAAAGGTAAAGCTTATCCCGCAATGCCGTATATAACAACTGGAATCTTTTTGGGAATGTTAGTCTGGAGAATGTTTATGTTTTGAGTTACCAGATTACACCAATCGTGACATACTCGATATCTTTAAATCTAATTTTTCCATCGCTTAAAATATTATTATCTCCTTGCATTATAAAATAAATTCCTTCATCATCAATTCCCTTCTCTATAACGCGATGGACAACTAAAATATCTCTGAATCTATAGCTCACAATATCTCCCACATTTACATCGTCCTCGCTGTTTGGCACAATACGAATCCCGTTTGCCCCTTTGTCAAAAACTGGTTTCATACTCCCGCTATCTGCGTAGTTAGATAACGTTGTGTTTGGAACTCGCAAAATCACCATGTCGTCGAAGATAATAATATCTTCTTCAGAAATCCAATCAGAAGGAGCAATAGTATCGCTATTTAAACCAATTAAGCCTGTCCCAAATGGGACTTCTAAATTTGAATAACTAAACCCATAAAATAAAAATGCACAGCTAAAAAATCCTAATAAAAATGCGAGTATATATTTTGATTTCATAAAATCCAAATCAAATCTTATTATTTAAATCTTTCTGATGTAACCCCTAGGAAAAGACAACATACAGAAAGGCTTATAAAGGGTCATTATGTTGTAGTGGTGAAATGATAGCTAAACCTGAATTAATACAAAGATTGAAAGGATGTTTCGACCTTAATATTTATGAGACGAAGGTCTGGGTGGCGTTGCTGTCAAAGGGTATTTCTTCGGCTGGTGAGGTCGCGGAACTTTCGGGTGTGCCACGTTCAAGAACTTATGATGTTTTGGAATCTTTGGAAAAGCGAGGATTTGTAATTCAGAAATTGGGTAAGCCGGTAAAGTATATCGCGATAAAACCTAAAACTGTTATAGAGAAATTGAAAAATAATACAACACAACACGCGGAGGAAAAAATCAAGACGCTTTCTAATTTGAAGGATACTGTTGAATATAGGGAACTTGAGCAACTTCATAAGACAGGGGTTGAACCGATTAAGAATCACGAGCTTTCGACATCTATTAAGGGACGGAGTAATCTTTATGTTCAGATGCGGGCGATTATGGAAAGTGCGGAAAGGACAATTCATTTGGCGTCATCTACATATGAGCTTTCTTCAAAGCTAAAAGTGTTTAAAGAGATTTTTGATAAATTAAAGAAAAGAAATGTTGATATTAAAATAATGATTAGTGACAGCGACGAAGAAGCAGTGAAGCTCTCTAAAAAACTTGGAGTAGAAGTTAAGTCAAAACCACTCAATGCACGATTTGTAATTTCGGATAAAAAGGAATTAATTTTTACAATCAAACCTACGAATGTTCACGAAGATTTTGATTATGGCGTTTGGATTAACTCTCCGTTTTTCACAAGCTCCTTGGCTTACATGTTTGAGATAGCGTGGAGGGATTAAGATGTTTTATAATTATCTAATCGCAAAGATAATCAAACTTTTTCTAATAAAGTTTAACAACCACAATTAATTTAAACTAAACAATATCTATACTTTTATGGCTATAGAAAAATTCACATTTTATGCAAGTACTATAGAAGAAATAAATTGGATAACTAAGCATTTAAAAAAATTACCGAAAGAAACACTAAAATCTCTTGAGTCCATAGAAGATATAGGGATAGACTCTTCAGCTTCGGTAAAAAACTTAATACGAATATATCCTATCACTGGAGAAATTAATAGAATGAATTGTCCCACCAATTCTAACATATGTTCAAAAGACATAAGATTCAAATACAGAGGAATAGAATACATGATATTCAAACAACCTCCATTCTGGTTAAAAAATCCCAATTCTTAATTCCCAAATTCTTAATTCCCGCTCCCCACAAATATCAAATACCTAATCCCTAATCCTCATCCCCGCTCCCATTTCCCCCTCAACTTTCTTAACTAATTTAAACACTTCGGCAACCCCGCTTTTTTCTTTATACCAATAATAATTCTTCCTCTTAAAAAATTTCCCGCCTTTCGCTTTTTTGAAAGATTTAACCGCATCATCTAAACCGACCGGAGGTCCCCGTAATTCAATCTCTATTTTCTCCTCGACAACTAAATATCCTTTCGCTTTCTGTTCACCTAAATAATCAAATTCCTTTCTCAAAACTTTCTGTTGTTTCCGAACCAACTCTTTCGCAAAAAAACCTAAAAGTTTTTTCATCTTCGTCCCAGCAATATCACCTTCCTGTCTGTCTGTCCTTAAATTAATTTCAACAAATTTTGCCTTCCTATTTTTAGCCAACTTTTTCATACCTTCTACGTCAATTTCTTTTCTTTTAAAAAAATCTAACGATGGCGATTTCAAAAAATCTCCCGCAACCTTAACTAATTTTTCAAAACTTTCATTCCCTAAACCTGCCGAAATATTTCTATATTTGTAAGTCGGGTCAATTAAAATGACGGGACAGTTCAATTTCGACGCATTTAACTCACTCAAAATTTCTCGGTCACTTCTAAAATGTTTCAACGGGTCAATAATTCTCTTTTTGTCAATTCCTTTTAAAAATTTTACAAATCCACCAAAATAAATAACTAACACTTCCAGTGAATAGCCGCTAAAGCCTTTGACATATCCCTCTGCCCCATAACAGCGATTCGCATGACAAAATGCCTTAGCCAATCTAATTTCATCGGCAATCTCAGGATTTTTCTTTACCTCTCCGACAACATATTTAACATGACTAAGCGAAACATCCGTAATATTCTTGGCCAGCTCTGGGTCATTATTTTTCACAACAGGAATCACTTCTAATAAAACCTCATCACAAATAATCTGAAAATAATCCCGTGACCCATGAACTTTTTTTAACTTGCCTGGTAAATTAATCTTCTTTAAAATTCCTTCTAACTTTTTAATATCTTCACTGTAATCAAACACAGCAAAAATATCTACATCCTGAAGTTCACCAAAATTATCTATAAACGAAGACAGCCCATTAGTTTTAATTACTGTCCTTTTTGCCAAACTGCCTCCCACGTACGCTTTAACACCTTCTCTTTTTAATAATTCAATAAAATCTTTAGAAGCTTTCGATAATTTTAAAATCTCACTACGGGAGGGAGAAATCCGTTCAATCTCTTTTTCTAAAATATTCTTCATACTCATAATCACAATAGATAAAACTACTATTTAAAACTAATTACATCCCCTCAATATCAATCAAATATTTGCCCTCTTGTAACTTAAACACAATCGGTCGTCGGTTCATTAAAGAAACTATGTCAATCTCAAACTGTCCAGGCTTCAAAATCCTAATACTTTCTAAGTCTAAAATTACCGGTTTCATTTCGTCCTCAATTTTTAAAATGCTTCTGACGTCTTCTTCGATTTTTTTCTTATCAACGGTATCAAATTCCGGAATTGGAGTTTCTCTAGACTTTCTTATTTGTTCTACCTGCTCATCACGAATATAGAAGAAAAATTTTCCGCCACAGTTATTACAACCTTCGAGAATTTCCTTACTCCCTACCTCTATTATTTTTGAACAGTGGACGCATTGGTGTGGCATTTTTATCTCCTTAAATTTATAGAATTAAGAAATTAATAAACCTTCCTATTATAATTTTTGCTCTACCTTTTCTGCAACATTAACTCAAGCTTTTTAGGATTTTTAGTAATCTCTTTTACAACGGAAGCCGGACC
The DNA here is from genome assembly GCA_965372925.1 of uncultured archaeon. Lineage (GTDB taxonomy): Archaea > Nanobdellota > Nanobdellia > Pacearchaeales > GW2011-AR1 > JAGVXH01. The sequence continues at coordinate 5,110 of CBDVEE010000002.1, read as the reverse complement.
AATAATTGTAATTGCATCTTGCTCTCCTACTAAAATTTTTGCGATGTTACGTCTCACCCTCTCGAACAGGCTCCTATATTCGTTTTCTCCCGACATTGCTGCAATTTCAATTCCCTGGAAACCTTTAACGTTACCAATCAAAATCATTGAATTTTCAATCAGACGCACTTCCTCATCTGAACTTAACCGTCCCTGTAAAATAATAATTTTATGGTCGAGAATTAACCCCATAATTTTCTTAATCCTTCCAATTGTATCTTCCTTTGCAATTTCCGAATATGGCATAAAATGAATCATTAAATCGCCAATCTTTTTTTCAGCAATTTTTTTACCTTTTTTAGTATTTTTCTTTTTTTTACCAACCATCTTAAATTTTTTTCACCAACTTGAAAAGTTCCTCATAAAACTCTTCAATATTATCACCATTTTTTGCCGAAATTCCCACAACTTCATATTCTGGGAAAGCACCACATACCTTCTTGATATTTGACTTTTTTAAATCTATCTTATTGGCAACAATCAAAATGGGAATTTTTCTCGCTACTAAATTTCCAATAATCGTAATGTTGACCTGAGAATATGGATTCATCGTCGCGTCAATTAAAATAATAACCACGTCCACGTCGTCAAGCCACTTAATTGATTCGATAATTCCTTGAGTCGCTTCCTTCGCCACTTTCTGAGCCGCCTTTCTATTTAGACCAAATTTCATAAAATTTTCAAAGTCTATTTTTGTCGCAATCCCTGGTGTATCAATTAGTTTAAACTCAATTCTTTTTCCGTCTCTTTCAATTACAACTTTCTCTTTAATCTGAATTTCTCTCGTTTCGTGTGGCATCTTGCTAACCGAACCCAAGTCCTCGCCCAACCAATCCTGACAAATCCGATTGGCCAAACTTGTTTTTCCTGCATTTGGTGAACCATAGAAGCCTAGTTTGATTTCTCCTTTCTTTTTGAAAATGTCTGAAAAGATTCTCCGTGCAAAGTTTCTAATTATTTTTATCATTATATTCTTCTTTGAAAGCTATATTTATTAATGTTTCTCCCTATTTGTTGTTGATTTTCAGTAGCGATATTTATTTTTGTTTCCACAATCTTTTTGGCTTTTCGATTTCTAAAATAAGCTGTAACTTTCTCAAATGGAATAATTTCATATAATCCTGTTCTGTCTCCTCTCGATTTCTTAATAACATAATTTACCCTTTCATTTGACCATCCTTTCGACCTTAACTCCGCACTAATTCTCGAATCTTTCATACCACGTGCTCTGGCATTTGTTACGAACATTAAAAGATTATATAGCTGACGACCATCTTTAAATAAATAATTTTCGTAACGATGTTTATACCAAATCTGTAAAATGGCGTAAATAATTAACATAAATACTATCGATAAAATCATATATAAAATCGCTCGGTTAACTGGCTTACAATCACTTCGACAATTCTCGGAATCTTCGCCATATTCTTCTTCACAAACAAAATTATAATTGCAGGTTGTATCAATATCAGCATCAATAACTATCGAGCTCAATTTTGGAGAAACGAAAAACGACGTCGGTTCAGTGCTTTTGTAATAAAATTCGAATGTTTTTTTATCTTCTGGAGCCAAAATGATAATCGTCGAATCTCCTGCTTTCCTTGCCCCTACATCTTCCTTGAAATACAGCTCACTGAATGGTCGATTAATTACAAAATAACTTTCTCTATCACTCTTCGAGTTGACACTAAAACTATACACTGTAAAAACTGGACTATCTTCTCCGTTCCACAACGAAATCGTAAATTCTTTCATTATATAATTAGTATTAATATTAGTACTCTGCCAGTTTAAAATAGAATTTGCATAATCGTCGTTATCGCTTCCACTGACAGTTCCGCTGATTATTTCGACGGGATTAATGTTAATATCTTTTAATTCTGTCATTAAATAAGGAATTTCAAAATTATTGATATTAAGTCTATTCGGAGTATTCAAGGCATAAAGTTCTTCGGCAATTTTAACAAAATCCTGTTCATTAAAAGAATTATTTCTCGCTCTGTCCAATCTGTCTAACTCACTCTCAAAAAAAGTTGCATTAATAACTTTTGATAACGCTTCACTATACCAAAAAGGGAAATTTTCAATACTAGATATAACTTTCTCTAAGGCATTTTTCTTAAGAGTCAGGCTCGTATCAATCGCTACTTCGGGGCTAGTTGTTTCAATATTAAAAGTTTTTATGGAAGTCAAATTTTTGCTCGCACTAACCTCGAGAGTTAATGTGTAGTTTTTTAAATCGGCATAAGTATGAGAGGCGAACGGCACATTTGTTGTAATAATTTTTTCATCTCCAAAATTCCATTTATAACTTAGTGAATTGTTCCCGCTAAAGTCAACTTTGGTGTAAAATTCAATCGGCACTCCTGCAGGGGGGTCCAAGGGTAAAATTAGTAAAATAATCGGCGCGGGTAAAATATTTATGCTTTTTTTGAAAAGATTTATCCCATTAAGTGAAACAATGTAGTCCATAGTTTTAGAAACACTAAAGCCGAGTGTGCTTAAATCTAGAACCCCGCTGAAATCAACTTTGACGGGGGCAACCTCTAAATCATAAATGTCATCTGTAGAATACCATTCCAAATCTCTTGCGTACGCCAGCTGCACATCATAAATTCGGGCATTTTGAGACACTCCAGAGAACGATAATGGTAAAATGCACCCATCGGAGCAATCTCCTTTATATCTCTCCGTGATGAGCGTGTTAACCGCAGTAATAATGTTCTCTTTATCGAAGTCGTCTATATTGAAAGAATCTGCACTTGCATATTTCGTAGTTTGGGCAAAAATCGCGTAATCTTTCGTACTTCCTTCTGGACCTGAAACGTAACTGAACCCACAGTTATCTCCGACATTTTCCTGGTAAATTTTATAACCAGTCAATGCGTTCGAACCTACACAAACTTGATAATTTCCCGCAGAAAAAATTTCGCCAATATCTGGAGTGACCAAACAACCTTCCTCTGAATTGGGGTCGAAATTACATTCCCAAGAAGCACCCATCCCACTTTCTGGATAAACTATCATGTCTAATTTTACTGTATCCGTCCCGCCGATATTTGCCCCAACATATAATTTTCCACTATCTGAAATTGAAATCATCTCGCAGTAAAACGAATTGCCAATTAAAGCGCCTTGGGCTCCATCAATTTGACTATAACATCCCCAGTCTTTCGGCAAAAACGAATCAGAAAATTCATTAAATTTCCACTCCTCTTTTTCAAAAAATTTAATAATTAGTGGTCGTCTTGCACTTTCCATAAAATTACTCTCCATTTTGAAATCTAAACTATCCACAACAATATTTTCTCCATTTACGACAAAGCCTATATACTTCATCCCCGAAACAGGAACGCTAAAACTTTTATCCTTAGTCCCCGTAGAAAAATTATAATCTTTAGAACAATCAGGTGGTGAACATTCAAAAATCATTCCGCTCGTATCTAAAAAATTTCCAAGTCCAATTTCGTCTCCATCGTTAGAAAATATTTTTGCATCATATTCCTCTTCGGAAATTGTCAAATTAATTTCACCTTCAATTAGTTCAAACAGAGAATAGGTGTCAACAACGCTATAATTGTGCACGGTCACCGACGCTGAAACGATACTAATCAAAGTACAAACTAAAAATGAAAATATCAACCACTTTTTCATAAAATAAATTAGCAACAATAGTTTATAAACATTTCAAATTACTTTTTTTTCTTAATTTGCTTCTTAGAAATCTTCTTGTTCTTATGTAATTTCTTATTTTTTGTTTTCAATACAAAATAACCGATAATGAAAATAACTAGAACTGCGATAATATAATTACTATAATTATTCCAAAAACCTTCGCTAGGAACATAATTCTCAATAACAACTTCCTTTTCTCCAATCGCAAAATTTGTATTGATTTCAGACCCTGCTACTACCAAACTAGATAAAACAATAATTAACAGTAAATTACAAATCACCTTTCTCATAATTATTTTAATACATTCCCTTATTTAAACCTTCCGTATTCTGGCTTAAAAAATAATATATTCCGACAATAAATAAAGAAGCGAACAAACTAAACAGGCTAAATCCAAACAACTTAATTATTGGCTCTCCACAAAACCTCGTCGCTTCTCCGCCATTGCACCCTAACATATCCAAACAATCCTCGGGAAGAATTCCACCAAATGTTTCAAAACCTTGGTCTGCAGAACTAGTTGAATACCACGTTATATTTTGTTCACCATCAATACACTCTCCGGACTCATAAACATTTGAACACCAAAATTCGTCTCTGGTATCAATATCATAATAAAACATCTGCACTCCTACTAATCTAACCTGACAACGTTTACCTTCGGAAGCACTTGGATACCACTCGCATCCACATTCGTCTTCGGAAATTGTATAAATCGTTCCATCATTACATTCCATGGTTGTTCCACAGAACTCTGTTCCTATGCCTATTTGTCCAAGATTCAAAATATCTTCTTCGCAATCTGGTTCATTACCATAAATCCCGCAATCATAATCCCTTCTATTGCATATACATATCCCATTATAATAATAACCATCTATGTCCTCTGCTTCACAGTCATCTTTTGACATATTCGCGTAGCAGTTTCTCGTATTACGAGTACATATAAATTGTCCAGGTGATGTTTCATTACACCAATATCCATCAGGACAACAAGGACCCTCTGCGGTTCCAGGCGTATAAGTAGTTTCTCCTCTTGAACATCCCAAACCAATATTTCTTGTTATCCACCCAACCTCGTCCATAGTACAATAAAACTCGCCAATATATCCTTCTCCGTCTGAACAATGTCCTAATGGAACATAGACCATCTCACCTTCAAAAGAAAAGCCGCATCCAGAAATATAGTAATTAGTTTCTACTTCTGACGAACCGTCAGCACCTACAAAACTAACTAAAATAATTCCTAATAAAATTAATATTTTCATCCTCATAGATATTATACAAATCAATTCTTTATAAATATTGCGTTAAGCTGTTTATATGAATTCTGCTTAATCAATCTCAACTCTCAGCGTCGCTGAATTATCTCCAGCGATAGGAAATTCTGCAGTA
>CBDVEE010000001.1:0-35188 GCA_965372925.1 uncultured archaeon | reverse complement strand
CAAGTGGGGCTATCAGTTCAAATTAGAGTTTGAATTGTGAAACTAGTCCCATAGTCTAGTGGTCAAGGATACGAGACTCTGACTCTCGTGACCCAGGTTCGAATCCTGGTGGGGCTATCTAAAATTTTATAGAGTAACATTGAAAATGTTTCACGGATAAATTTTCTGCGGAAACTTTATAAAGCAAAATTCGGATTAGTTATTACGATGAAAAGAAGTTCAAGACGTTGGAAAAAGAAAGGGCAGATGCGTTGGAAGTGGCAACGTAAAAGACTTAAGAAGGAAAAGCGAAAGAGAAAACTTAAGCGAGGTAAGTAGTTTTGGGAAATTTTAATTGTTTGAAAAATAAATAATTCTATTTGTTCAGTTGTTTTTCTAAAAAGTATTTCTTTGGAAGAGATAATGCAAATCCGTTATGAAATTTTCTGCTTTCTCTATCTATTATAAATTCTATCCATTTGTTTTTGTCTCTTGTCTCTAATTTGATTTCTTTTGCAAGACGATATACTTTCTCTCCCTCTTCCCAGAAAATTGGATAATAACATAATGAAGGATTTAAATTGAAGTCAGTATTGATGTGAGATATGTCTCCCATAAATTTAATGTCCAGAAGGGTTTCTGTTCCTATGAAATATTTTTCAGTAAGTGTTTTATATACATTGTAAATTCTGGAAACAGTCTTTTTTTAGAGAGAAATGATAACTCACTATTTTCAAAAATCTTGTTATCTAAACTTGCTCCTTGTGAATTAAATTTTATTCCGTTCATAAACTGCTTAGTTTAAAATTGTTTAAAAGAATTTATGTCTTCCATTATGTTATTTAACTTATCACAATAATCCTTATAAACCAAATCATCCTTTTTAATGTATGAGTGAACATTATAGTTCGGAAGTGTGGACGGAGAAGTATCGTCCGCGGAAGTTTGAGGACATGGTTGGGCAGGTGGAGATTCTTAAGAGGGTTCGGGCGCTGACAAATTCTATGAATATTCCGCATTTGCTTTTTGCCGGACCGGCGGGGACTGGGAAATCTACCTTGGCTCTAATTGTCGTTAAGAGTTTGTTTGGCGAGTCTTGGAGGGAAAATTATTTGGAGTTGAATGCGTCGGATGAAAGAGGCATTGATGTTGTTCGGCAGAAAGTTAAGGATTTTGCGAGGACAAAGGCGCTGGGGGATGTTCCGTTTAAGGTGATTTTTTTGGATGAAGCGGATGCTTTAACGAGGGAAGCACAGCAGGCATTGAGGAGGACCATGGAGAATTTTACGAGTACGTGCAGGTTTATTCTATCTTGTAATTATTCTTCGAAGATTTTGGATCCGATTCAATCGAGGACGGTCGTATTTAGGTTTCAACTTTTAGAGAAGAAAGACATTAAGAAAAGGATTGATTTGATTGCGGAGAGTGAGGGTTTGTCTATTAATGCTGATGCGTTTGATGCTTTGTATGAGGCAAGTGAGGGAGATTGTCGTCGAGTGATTAATTTGTTGCAGGCGACTGCGTCGATTTCGCCGAACATTACTCCTGATTTGGTGAATACGATTGTTTCAAAAGCGAGACCATCCGACATTAAGATTGTTTTAGATTATGCGTTGAGTGGGGATTTTGTGAGCTCTAGGGAAAAGTTGTTGGATATTATGTTGAAAGAGTCGATTTCGGGGCAGGATGTGATTAAGGCAATTCAAAAAGAAATTTGGAATTTATCGATTGATAATGCTTTGAAGGTTCGTCTGACGGAGAAAACTGGTGAGATTGAGTTTCGGTTGGTCGAGGGTGCGGACGAGTTTATTCAGCTTGAATCTTTGATTGCGGCTTTTATTATGGCGGGGATTGGGAATAATGTTGGCGGGTTGAAGGAGGAGGGGTAATGTTAGTAGAATTAATCATAGATGGTACGAGAATAGAATTCAGGAAAGATTTAACTCTTAAATGTCCGAATTCTATTGATGAAGAAAATGAATGTTTGCCAGAGAAAATAGAAAAGGGTTTATTTTATAAATTTGATATAGAAGGATATAATATTTTTCACATAGGAAAAGCTATACATCTTTTTGAAGAAGGTGTGCGAGAGTCAGTGGCGAGTATTGATATAACAAAGCAGACAAATTTTTTGATAGGTGGAAGAATTCATACTTGTGGGGAATATTATGTTAGAGTTTGCCAAAAACATAACGAGTATAAAAAAAGAGGTGTTGATTAAAATGATGAATGTAGATAATATTCCGTGGAGTGAGAAGTATCGTCCCGAGGGGTTTGAGAATATTAAAGGGCAGGATTTGGCGATAGATAAAATAAGATTTTTTTTGAAGAGTTTTCCTAAGAAGAAGGCGATTGTTTTGCATGGGGCACCAGGGATTGGGAAGACAAGTTTGGCTTATGCAATTGCGTCGGAGATGGATGCCGAGATTATGGAATTGAATGCGTCAGATTTTCGGAATAAGGAGAAGATTTTAGAAATTGTTGGTCCGGCGAGTAGGCAGAAAAGTTTATTTAAGAAACATAAGGTTATTTTGATTGATGAGGTGGATGGAATTTCGGCGACTAAGGATAGGGGAGGGCTCGGTGAGTTGTTGGTTTTGTTGGAGAGGTCAGTGTTTCCTGTGATTGTTACTGCGAATGGTATTTGGAATAAAAAGTTTAGTTTGTTGAGGAAGAAGGCGGAGATTGTTCCGTTGAAGGAGGTTGATTATAAAGTTGTGTTGGGGATTTTGAACAATGTTTGCGAGAGCGAAAATTGTGTGGTTTCGAATGAGGTTTTGACTTCGATTGCGATTAGGGCGCGTGGAGATATTCGGGCGGCGTTGAATGATTTGCAGGTTTTATCTAAGATGGATTCGCCGGAATTAATTAAAGAGGTTGGAGACAGGAATAGGGATCAATCTATTTTTAGTGCGTTACAATATGTGTTTCAAAATGCGAAGATTGATGACGAGATGATTAGAATTTATGATGAGGTTAATATGCCGATTGATGATATTTTTTTGTGGATTGATGAGAATATTTCTTTGGCGTATAAGGGCGAGGAGTTGTGTCGGGCGATTGAGGCGTTGAGTTTGGCTGACGTTTTTAGAGGGAGGATTCGTCGGCAGAGACATTGGAGGTTTATGGTTTATGAGTATTTTTTGTTGGGAGCTGGCATTGCCAGTGTGAAGAAATATAATCGGAGCGGGTGGGTATCGTATAAAAAGCCGTCGAGGATTTTGAAGATTTGGTTGCAGAATCAGAGAGCGGCGAAGAAGAAAACGATTTGTCAGAAATATGCGAAAATGTGTCATATTTCGACGAAAACTGCGATGAAAGATTTTTTGTTATTGAGAGTTATTTTGGGGGATGTAGGAATTAGGAAGGGATTGAAACTTAGTTCTGATGAAATTACTTATTTGGATAAGGAATTTTAATTCTTAGCGACTTGGACTGCGTTGGATGATACCCTCACAAATATAATTATTTATTGGTTGGGGCACACTGACGCTACGGAACCGTCCGCCTTGTCTAAGTCTGCTAAGAATTAAAATTGTTTGTGGAATGGGTTGTTAACAATCTTTAAATATTTCTTTTATCTTTATTATGTATGGACAAAAGGGAGATGTTAAAATCCGTAGAAAAATATTTATCTTCATTTGGAGATGTTGATGAGAGAATTTTGGAGGCAATGGAAAAAATTGATAGAAAGAATTTTATGGACGTAAATAAAGAGTTCGCCTACGTTGATAATGCGATGTCAATTGGATACGGACAGACTATTTCTCAGCCTTCGACGGTTGCACGAATGTTACAACTTTTGCGATTGAGAGATGAAGATAAAGTTTTAGAGGTTGGGGCAGGGAGTGGCTGGAATGCCTGTTTAATTGGGTATCTTGTTAGAGAGAGAGGGGATGTTTTAAGTTTGGAGATCGTTGAGGAGTTGGTAGAAAAAGCGGAGGAGAGAATTAAGGAGTTGTGGATTAAAAATGTGGAGATTTTGAAAAAGGATTTCAGAAGTGTTGATGAAAAGTTTGATAAGATAATTTTTACTGCGGGGATTTTGCGAGGACAGGAAAATATTATTAGGGATTATGCAGATAAGCATTTGGTCGATGGTGGAGTTTTAGTGTGTCCTCGTAGAAGTGGTAAGTTGATTATTTTTGAAAAAGTAGATGGGGAGATTAAAGAAAGTCAGACGAATGAAGAATATGTTTTTGTGGAATTGGTTTTGTAAAATTCAACATTGAGCACTTGTGCTAGCTCCAGTTTCATCCCATCCCCACATTGGAGCTGGTGCTGTGCTTGAAAGTGTTAGTGTATTACATTCTTCTGGAGCGCTGTTAAATGCGGAGCAGATTGCTGATAGGTAACTTGCAGAGTCTCTTCCTGTTTGTACAATTACTCCGTTTATAACTAGCGTTGGAGAGCCCTGTACTCCGTAGGATTCACTAAGAGCTTTATCTACATTGTAGTATTCTTCCCATTTTCCAGAAGAGATACATGTATCCATTTTTGCTTCGTCAATATTTGCTATTGTTATTGCATTTTCATAGTTTCCTTCTTTAAGGAATTCTCTTAAGTATGGAAGGAATTTGTCTGATTGTTCTTCTCTTATGCAGACTTCTCTCGGAGTTTCGGTTTCTTCTGGCTCGTGCATAAAGTAATGAACGAATCTGATTTTTGCGTCTGCTTTATCAAAGTTTTCTAAAACTGGTAAAAATCCTTTTTCTGCTTGAGTTCCGTAAGGGCAGTGGGTCATAACGAATAATTCTACTGTAGGTTTGTCGGATTTTAGAACTTCCGTCGGAGCTGGTTCCGGAGTTGAAGTTGGCGCTGTTACTTGTCCAGTTAATGGGATTGGTTGAGGAACTAAAACTTTGCCATCCTTTGTTACATAAACTGGAGCTTCTTGCCCGCCAATTGATAAAACCACTTCGTAAAGTGATTCTCCATCCGTCGTTCTTAATAATTCTGCATTTGCACCTTGCTTGTTCGCAAAATCCAATACTTTTTGTCCAGCTTCATTTATTTCGATTATGTTTTCAGTAGTGTTGCATGAAGATGTGTTTGTGGTTAAAAGGACTATTACTAAAACTGCTAACACTACGGTAGAAATTGTCCAATAATTTTTCGATAAATCTTTTAGAATTTTTTTGCAATCAGTTTTATTCTTCTTTTCGTCTGTCATGTTTTATTGAAAAAACAATTCTTTATAAATGTTTTCGGTATTTTAGTTGTATGAACATCGAGCAGAAGGTTGCGGAGACCATTAAAAAATATAAATTACTTAAGAAGTCAGATAGGGTAGTTGTGGCTTTGTCGGGTGGGAAGGATTCGACTTCGGTGTTGTATATTTTGAAGAAGATGGGCTATAATATTGAGGGGTTGATGATTGATTTGTATTTAGGTAAGTGGTCGAAGATTCATAAAAAAAACATGATTAGGTTTTGTGGGGAGATTGATGTGCTGTTAACGATTGTTGATTTGAAAGAAGAATTGGGGCAAGGGATTTGTTTTATTAAGGCTGTTTTGAAGAAACAAAAAAATCTGACAGGCTGTGCGGTTTGTGGGACTATTAAGAAGTGGATTTTAAATAAGTGGGCGAAAAAAATGGGGGCGGATAAGTTGGTGACCGGACATAACCTCGACGATGAAGCACAGAATGTTTTAATGAATTTCTTAAAGGGGAATATTTTGCTCGGGGTGAATTCGGGACCGGCGACGGGGGGAGTTGCTACAAGAGATTCGGAGTTACCCTCACAAATTCAAAACAAATACCCTCACAAATATAAAGGAAAATCAAGTTGGGGCAGACCCAATTGGTTGGGGCAGACTCTTGGTAGTGGGAGATTGGGGACTGCGAAAAAAAAAGGCGGTTTTGTTCAAAGAGTTAAGCCGTTATTTTTTGTTCCAGAGTCTGAAATTATGAAATATGCTAAGTTGAAAAAGTTTGATATTTTGTATGACAAGTGCCCGTGCGCGTTTGGGACATATAGAGTTGATACTAGAGATTGGATGAGCAATATAAGTGATGGGGAGAAGATGAAGATTGTTGAAAATTTTCAGAAGTTAGTGCCGAAGTTACGGAGTGAAAATATTAGGGAAATTAAAAAATGTAAAAAATGCGGGGAGCCGTCAAGTGGCGAGATTTGTGGTGCGTGTAAGATTTTTTCATGTTTAAAATAATAGGAAATTATTTATAGTTCTTTTGAGATTTTCTTTTATGGTTCGGAGGTTTAAAACTGTTAAAGCATTGATTTTTCGAGGAGATGAATATCTCTTTGTTGAGTCGAAAGATTTTGAAGGAGGCAGATATGAAGTTCCTGGAGGTAGAAAGGATGATGGAGAAAGTGACAAGGAAGCATTAATTAGAGAAGTTAAAGAAGAGGTTGGTTTGGTTGTGGAGATTGTCGGATTTTTGAATAAGTGGCATTTGGATTTACCAGTGGCAGATTTGATTCTTGACGGGAAGACCTACCTATGTAAGTATGTTTCTGGAGATGTGAGTTTGGGTGATGAGCAAAATTCTTTTTGTTGGGTTTCAAGAAAAAAACTGAGAGATATTGATGTTCCTAAGTGGTTGAAGAATGCTATTGAATACTTGAAATAATATATATTACATCCCATATTTTTTTATAAAGGTTTGAAATTTGATTAGACTATGAAAGAAGGGAAGCTAATTGTTTTTGAGGGGACCGATTGTTCTGGGAAGTCTACACAGATTAATTTATTGATTGAAAAATTAAAGAAGTTGAATCAGGGAGTTGTGACTTTAGATTTTCCGAATTATTCTACGCCTACCGGGAAGATTGTCCGACGGTATCTTGATGGGGAGTTTGGACATGCGAATGATATTCCGGCGAAGGTTGCTTCTATTTTTTATGCGGAGGACAGATTTGCGTCTAAGGGTTTTATTTACGACGAGTTGGCTAAAGGAAATGTGACGATTTTAGATAGATATGTTGAGTCGAATATGGGGCATCAGGGAGGAAAGATTCGTGATCGTGCTGAAAGAGAGAAATTTTTTGAGTGGTTGCATAAACTTGAGTATGAAAACTTTCAGTTGCCGAAGCCGGATGCTGTCGTGTTTCTTTATATGCCATATGATGTTAGTCGTCAGTTGATGTCGGAACGTGAGCGAAAATCTGAGTTTCATCCTGGGGCTGAGAAGTTGGATGGACACGAAGGGTGCAAGAAACATATGGAACATGCGGAGGAGTCGTATTTACATTTGGCGGAGTTGTATGGTTGGATTATGATTAATTGTGCACCTGATGGAACGATGGCTTCGTTGAAAACGCCAGAAGAAATTCATGAGGAGTTGTGGGAGAAGTTAGAGGAACGCTTGAAATATAGCGAGGACGAAAAGTTGGTTTTGGATTATTTTTTTACGAATCTTGATAGTACAATTTTTGCTACTAAGAATTTTCATCCTGAGGTTTGGGCTTTGATGCAAGCTAAATATAGTCGTTCCGAAGAGGGTTTGCGTGAGAGTTTTTTGGATTTATTGAAAATGGATGAGTCTAATTTTGGTTTGCTTGTGGATGAAATAAAAAACAGCAAACAAGGTGCAGCGATTAAGTATGCCGAGAAGAAGGCGATAGATTTTATGGAAAAATGGGTTTTGGGTTATGGTCATAGTTCGATTGCGGAGGGGGCGGTAGTTGGACTTGGATTGGAGGGAGTTAGCATTCTTGCGACAAAAGTTATCGAGGACAATCGGCTTTGCTCTTTTTGTGAGAAGTCCACGAGATATGTTTCTTTTTATAGGAGTTCTTTTTATTTGGATGATGTTTTGAAAAATTCTGAATATGCCGATGATATAAATGAAATGTTGGATTTCCTTTTTGAAACATATACAAAACTTCATGAGCCGGTTTTGGAATATGTTGAAGGTATGGTTCCCTTGAAAGAGGGCTCTTCGGAGATGGCGTGGAAAAAAGCTTGTGCTTCGCGAAGATTTGACGCGATTCGTTATTTGTTGCCTACCTGTACTAAAACGAGTCTTGGCTGGACGGTGAATGCTCGACAGTTGTCTCATGCGATTTCTAAACTTTTGTCTCATCCTCTAAAGGAGATGAATGAAATTGGTGAAAAATTAAAAACGGAAGGTGGAAAGGTTATTCCATCTTTATTGAGACATTCTGATAAGAAAGATTATTTTTGTCAGACACAAGAGAATTTGCAAACTTTTAATTTTAAGGAGAATTCTTTTGATGGGGAAAAAGTCAGACTTGTCAACTTTCCTAAAGATCCTGAAAACATGATTATTTCTTCTATTTTATATCGTTATGGCAATTGCTCTTTTGCCGAAGCTGAACGCAGAGTTGTATCTATGAATTCTTTTGACAGAGAGGGAATTATTGATAGTTATCTTGGGAAAATGGGAGAGTTTGACCATCCATTGAGGGAGTTGGAACATCAGTATTTTAGTTTTGATATTGTGATGGATTATGGGGCTTTTCGTGATTTACAAAGACATAGAATTTGCACACAAACGAACCCTGTTTTCACTTCGGACTTGGGATATGATGTGCCTGATGATATTATTGTTGCGGGTGTTGAGGCGGAATATCGACTTGCGATGGAAAAAGCCAAAGAAGTTTATGAGAAAGTTAGGGAAAAGCATCCTTTGCAGGCTCAATATCTTTTACCTCTCGGTTTTAGAAAGAGATTTTTGATTACAATGAATTTGAGGGAGCTTCATTATTTTATTAAATTAAGAACGACTCCGATGGCGCACGATTCATATAGAAAAATTGTTCGTAAAATATACGAAATTATGAGTGAAGAATATCCACTTTTATCGAAATATATTATTTGTAATTATTCTAAGGAGGAGCTTGGTCGACTTAAGGCAGAAGAGAAGACAGAAGCTAAAAGAAGTTTGATATGAGTTTTTGGATTTCGGATAAAGAGGTGAATGATATTATTCAGGCAGAATTGCAAAGGCAGAAAGAAACTCTAAATATGATACCTTCGGAAAATTTTTGTTCAAAAGATGTTATGGCAGCGTGTGGTTCGGTTTTGGGTAATAAATATGCGGAGGGTTATCCAGGACGTCGGTATTATCAGGGAAATAAGTTTTGTGATGAAATTGAGAATTTAGCAATTGAACGTGCTAAAAAATTGTTCGGGGCGGAGCATGTAAATGTGCAACCGAATTCTGGGAGTCCTGCAAATATGGCGGTTTATATGGCGGTGCTTGAAAAAGGAGATAAAATTCTTGGGATGGATTTGAGCCATGGTGGGCATTTGACACACGGTTCGCCTGTGAATTTTTCTGGGAAAGATTATGAGTTTGTTTCGTATGGCGTCGAGAGAGAAACTTGTTTGGTTGATATGAAAAAAGTTCGCGAGATTGCCTTGAAAGAAAGACCGAAGATGATTGTTTGTGGAGCGACTGCTTATCCGAGGGTTGTTGATTTCAAGGAGTTTGCTAATATTGCTAAGGAAATTGATGCTTATTGTTTGGCGGACATTTCTCATGTTGCTGGGTTGGTTGCTTCGGGTGTTCATCCAAGTCCATTTCCAGATTTTGATTTTGTTACGACGACTACACACAAGACTTTGAGGGGTCCGCGTAGTGCGATTATTATGTGTAAGAAGGAATTTGCTCAGGCTGTTGATAAAGCGGTTTTCCCGGGGTTGCAAGGCGGTCCTCACGAACATACCATTGCTGGGAAGGCGATTGCTTTTGGTGAGGCACTGAAACCTTCATTTAGAGAATACTCTCGGCAGATTGTTAAGAATTGTGCCGTGCTTGCCGATACGCTGAGGAAGAGAAAAATTAGTTTGGTGAGTGATGGGACTGATAATCATCTGATTTTGATTGATTTAATTAAAACACTTTCAATTGCCGAGGCTGGACATGGTAAAAAAATTGCAATTGCATTAGAAGAAGCAGGAATTATTACAAACGCAAACACAATTCCTTTTGATCCTTCAACTCCCTT
Source organism: uncultured archaeon (assembly GCA_965372925.1). GTDB lineage: Archaea > Nanobdellota > Nanobdellia > Pacearchaeales > GW2011-AR1 > JAGVXH01. The sequence goes on along the minus strand of CBDVEE010000001.1, from coordinate 25,268 downwards.
CAAGCCTTCTGGGATTCGCTTAGGTGTCCCGATTTTGACTACGATGGGAATGAAAGAAGACGAGATGATAATTGTTGGAAACTGGATTGCGGATGTGATAAATCAGATGTCTAATGAATCTGTTCGTGAAAAAATTCGGGGAGAAGTTAGAGAGTTGTGCAAGAGTTTTTGTTTTTATTAAAATTTCTCAATATTCTCTTCGACATTTCTATCGTAATTTTATGGAAAATTTTGGCTATTTAAAGATGAGTAACTATTGAAAAAAAGTAAATATTGGTTTGTAATGTTAACTATTGTTAACAGAAATATATCCTTCATGATAATAATCTTTAAATAGTCTTTTTTATGACATGTTTTTGCGACTACAAGCGATTGTGGTTAAAAGAGGTGCGAGATACTATATCTTGTATTCACTATAAAATAAAAAATGAGATGTCCATATTGTACTGCGAGTGAAACGAAAGTTACCGATAAGCGTGATAATGGTTCGGTGGCGCGTCGAAGGCGTGAATGTTTGAAGTGTGGAAAGCGGTGGACGACGTATGAGAGGGTAGAATTGGATCTTAGCGTTATTAAAAAAGATAGCCGGCGGGAAAAATTTTCGCGTGATAAACTTTTTGAAGGAATTGACAAGAATCTCCAGAAGAGGCAATTTACGAGTGAGCAGATAGATAATATTGTCAATGAAGTTGAGGCGAGCATTTATCGGATTGCGAAAGATAAGGATATAAAGAGTTCAAAAGTTGGCGATATTGTTATGAACAAACTCAAGCGAATTGATAAGGTTGCTTATATTCGTTTTGCGTCAGTATATCGCGACTTTGCGGATATCAATGAATTCAGAGATGAAATTAGGAAGTTAGGAAAATAAAATGGTAACCACAAGGGTCATACCCCTTCGGGGCACGGGAACCTCTTAATGAGGCGATAACCGTGTTTAAATAAACTCAAATTAGAAAATGGTAAAAAAAATTAGAAAAAGAGATGGGAGCGTTGTGTTCTTCCAGATGGAAAAGATTGAAGGTGCAATTTGGAAAGCTGTTCGCGCTGTCGGAGGGAAAGATAAAGAGCGTGCGAAGGAGATTGCGGGTTTGATTATTAAAAAATTGGACGAGACATATGGGTTGCACGGAATCCCGGAGGTTGAGATTGTTCAGGACTTAATTGAGAAGATTTTAATTGAGGAAGGACATGCTCAGGTTGCCAAGGCGTTTATTCTTTATCGTAAAAGTCGCGAAGAGTTGAGAGATGTTAAGGGTTTGTTTGATACAATTGAGGCTGTCGAAGATTATATTGGTTTGGATGATTGGATGGTTAAAGAAAATTCTAATATGGGGTATTCATTACAAGGTTTGAATAATTATATCGCGACGAAAATCATCGCGAACTATTGGGTGAGAAGAATTTATCCCGAGGCTATTAGACGTGCTCATGAAGCAGGAGATTTACATGTTCATGATTTGGGTTGTCTTGGCGCATACTGCGTTGGCTGGGATTTAAAGGATTTATTAATGGTTGGATTTAAGGGGGTTAAGGGCAAAGTTGAATCAAAACCGCCAAAACATTTGAGAACTGCGTTGGGGCAGATGGTTAATTTCTTTTATACTTTGCAGGGTGAAACTGCGGGAGCTCAGGCGTTTTCAAATTTTGATACTTTGCTTGCGCCGTTTGTAAGATATGATAATTTGAATTATGAACAAGTTAAACAGGCTATGCAGGAATTTGTTTTTAATTTGGCGGTGCCGACGAGGGTGGGCTTCCAAACTCCATTTACAAACATTACAATGGATTTAGATGTACCTGACTATATGGTGAAGGAACATGTGATTGCGGGAGGTCAGCCACAGATGGAAACTTACGGAGATTTTCAAAAAGAAATGAATATGATTAATAAGGCGTTTGCAGAATGTATGCTTGAGGGTGATGCGACGGGACAGGTTTTTACTTTTCCAATTCCGACTTATAATATTACAAAAGATTTTGACTTTGATAATCCTGAATATGATTTAATATGGGAGATGACGGCAAAATATGGAATTCCATATTTCTCAAATTTTGTTAATTCAGATATGAAACCAGAAGATTCACGGAGCATGTGTTGTCGTCTTAGAATTGATAATACACAACTAAGAAAACGTGGTGGTGGTTTGTTCGGGTCGAATCCACAAACAGGAAGTATTGGAGTTGTGACAATAAATATGGCGAGATTGGGTTATGTGTCGACGAATGAGGATGATTTTATGGCGAGATTAGATGGGTTAATGGAGTTGGCAAAAGAAAGTTTGGAGATTAAGAGAAAAACGATTGAGAATTTTACAAAGATGGGACTTTATCCTTATACGAAATTTTATCTTAGACAGGTTCATCAAAAATTTGGTGAATATTGGAAAAATCATTTTGCGACGATTGGTCTTTTAGGGATGAATGAGGCGGTGACGAATTTTTTGCCCGGGGAAAATATTACGACAGAGAAAGGTCGGGCTTTTGCGTTGAAGATTTTAGATTTTATGAGGAATAGGTTGACAGAGTATCAAGAAGAAACTGGAAATATTTATAATTTAGAAGCGACGCCGGGGGAGGGAACGACTTATAGATTTGCTCGAATGGATAAAAAAAGGTTTGGTAGAATTTTGGTTGCAAATGAAGATGCGTATCAGAAGGATGCGAAGCCATATTATACTAATTCGACTCAACTTCCTGTGAATTTTACTGATGATGTTTTTGAAGCATTAGATTTACAGGACGAATTACAATGTAAATATACAGGAGGCACAGTTTTTCATACTTTCGTTGGGGAGAGAATGAGCGTTGATTCAGTTAAAAAGATGGTTAAAAAAATCTCTGGCAATTACCATCTGCCCTATTTTACAATCTCACCAACATTTTCAATTTGTCCTATTCACGGATATTTAAGCGGAGAGCATGAATATTGTCCAAAGTGCGATGCTGAAATTGCTGAGGCGGAGGTTACTCCAATTTCTGTTGCTGATGATATTGTCGAAGCAGAAAAGAGGGATGAAAAAATTAGCGAGAATTTTGGGGTAATAAAAAATCAAAAGCCAGAAATACTAGAAGTTGAAAAAGTGATAATGAGAGGGAATAATGTATCGGATTTAAAACTAAATTTAAGAGGTGATACTAATGGATAGAACGAAATGTGAGGTTTGGGCTAGGGTTGTAGGTTATCTTCGACCGACTGATCGATGGAATGAAGGGAAATTAGCAGAGTTTGAGGATAGGAAAATGTTTGTTTCTGATGGTAGGGAGTAGAAATTAGATTATGAAAAATAAAGAATGGGAAGTGTTGATAGGATGAAAATTGCAGGTCTACAGAAAGTAACAACGATTGATTATCCGGGCGAGATTGCGTGCACAATTTTTTTACATGGATGTAATTTTCGTTGTGGGTTTTGTCATAATCCTGATTTGGTTATTGGGGATTTTAAAGGGGGTTATTATAAAGAGAAGGTTTTAGAATTTTTGAAAAAAAGAGTTGGGAAGTTGGATGCAGTTTGTATTACGGGTGGTGAGCCGTTAATGAGTTTGGATTTTGATTTTATGAGAAAGGTTAAAGAGTTGGGATATAAAATTAAGATTGATACAAATGGTTCGTTTCCTAATCGGCTGAGAGAGATGATTGATTTGGGATTGATTGATTATATTGCGATGGATGTGAAGTCTTGTCGAGAGGATTATTCTAAGGTTGCTGGTGTTGAGGTTGATTTGAAGAAGATTGAGGAGTCAGTTAAAATAATATATGAATTTGGCAATTACGAATTCAGAACAACGGTTCTTAATCGGTTTCACGACGTGGACTCTATTAGGGCTTTAGGAAAATGGCTGAATAAAATTTGTGATGCAAAACCAAAAAGATATTTTTTGCAGGGATTTAAAAAGAATAAAGAAGGAATGATTGATTCTGATTTTTTGAAAGAGAAAGAGATTGGTGAGGAATTTTTAAAAGAATTGAAAAAGAGCGTTGAGGAATTTTTTTGGGAAGTTGGAGTTAGGGATTAGGATAGTTTCTCACTCAACCTCTCAATCGCGTTAATATATGCTGCAATTCTCGTCGTGGTTTGGTATTTTATTTTTTTATCTAAAATTTTTCGCGTTGCTTTTTGTATTTTTTCTTTTAATTTTTCATCTACTTTTTCTGCTGTCCATTTTTCTTGATTTATATTTTGGAGCCATTCGTAATATGAAACAGTTACCCCACCAGCATTTGCGAGAATGTCGGGAAGGATTAGTTTGTTTTTCCCTTCGAGGATTTCGTCGGCTTTGGGTGTTGTCGGTCCGTTTGCAAGTTCTAAAATTATTTTTGCCTTTATTCTATCTGCGTTTTCTTTTGTGATTTGTCCTGCTAAGGCTGCTAGAACTAAAACATCGCAATTCAATTCAAGGAGCTGCTCATTTGTTATGCTGGTTGTATTTGGAATATTTATTAAAGAACCTGTTTGTTTTTTGTGTTCGAGAACTTCGTTTATATTTAGTCCTTCTGAATTGTGGATTGCACCTTTGGAATCTGAGATGGCAATTATTTTTGTGTTATCTTTGGATATTAGTTTTGCGAAATTTCCGCCAGCGTTTCCGATTCCCTGAATTACTATGGTTGTGTTTTCTAGCGTTGGAATTATTTTGGTTTGCTCAATTGCTTGTTTTAAAACAAATTGTCCGCCTCGTGCTGTTGCTGTGTCTCGTCCGAGCGAGCCTCCGTTCTCTATAGATTTTCCTGTGACAACGGCTCTTGCTTTTTCAATTGGTATATCTTCTAATTTGAAATACTCGTCGACGATTATGTCCATTATTTTTGAATTAGTGTACACATCTGGTGCAGGGATATCTTTTTGCGGTCCAATTACCGGAGCGATTTTTTTTATGAATCCTCGTGTTAAATTTTCAATTTCTTGTTCCGAGAGTTCTTTTGGATTGCAAATTACTCCACCTTTTGCTCCACCAAGTGGAAGATTTAGCGTCGCTGTTTTTATTGTCATCCAGATTGACAGGGCAGATACTTCATCGAGATTTACTTCCGGATGGTATCTTATTCCTCCTTTGTATGGTCCGAGTAACGAATTATGTTGAATTCTGTAGCCGGTAAAAATTTTCTGTGTTCCATCATCCATTTTCACGGGAAAATTTACTTTTACTTCTCTTTCTGTGTTTAGAATTATGTCGAGAGTTTCTTTCGGGAGATTTAGTTTTCCTGTCGCCTTTTCAATTGTTTTTTTTGCGTTTTCCAGTTCCATTAATAGGTTAATTTCATTATTATTTTTAAATATTCGTAAGCATTGTTTACTTGGATTATAGAAAATTTATAAAGGTTAGATAAGATTATTTATTATGATTAAAATAAAAATTAAAAAATTAAAAGAGAATGCGATTGTTCCGAGGTATGCGCACGAGGGTGATGCTGGGATGGATTTGTTTTCTGCAGAGGATTATGTTGTGTTGGCCGGGAAAAGACAGTTGGTTTCTACGGGAATTGCTATGGAATTACCTGAGGGATATTTTGCTTCTATTCGGGGGAAAAGTGGATTGGCATATAAAAAGGGGATTTCTATTCTTGGTGGTGTGATTGAATGGACTTATCGTGGAGAGTATGGAGTTATTATTTTAAACACAGGGGCTGAAGATTTTGAAATTAAGGCGGGGGATGGAGTCGCGCAGGTTGCAATCGCTCCGGTTGCGACGGCGGAGGTTGAAGAAGTTGAAGAGTTGAGCGAGACTACAAGGGGAGATGGCGGATTTGGAAGTACAGGTGAATAATATACAATCTATCCCAATAATATTTATAAGTTTAAATTCAATTTCTATATTATGATTATTGGAATTACTGGAACTTTGGGTGCAGGGAAGGGGACGATTGTTGAGTATCTTTTGAAGAAGAATTTTAAACATTATTCTGTGCGGGATTTTTTGGTTGAGGAAATTGTAAAGAGAGGGATGGAATCTAATCGGGAAAATATGGTTTTGGTTGCAAATGATTTGAGAGGGAAGTTTAGTCCGAGTTATATTGTGGAGGAGTTGTATAAAAAAGCGAAGAGTGATGGTGGGGATTGTGTTGTTGAGAGTTTACGATGTCCGGGAGAGGTTGAAGCATTGAAGGAAAAAGATGAATTTGTTTTGTTTGCGGTTGATGCAGATATTGAGATACGGTATACGAGAATTTTTGAGAGGGCAAGCGAAACAGACAGAATTTCGTTTAATGAATTTGTAGCACAGGAACAAAGGGAGATGATTTCGAATAATCCGAATAAACAAAATCTTCAAAGGTGTATGGAGATGGCAGATTATAAATTTAAGAACGATTGGACAATAGCTGAATTGTACGAGAAGGTTGAAAGAGTTTTAAGTAGGATTAGGGATAAAAATAAAAAATATATCCGTCCAACATGGGATGAATATTTTATGGGAATTATGGAAGCTGTTTCTAAAAGGGTTACTTGTGATAGGGCGAGGGCTGGTGGGGGTGGGTGTGTAGTTGTTAGAGATAAACGTATTTTAGTAACGGGTTATGTCGGTTCTCCTCCTGGGTGTTGTCATTGTGATGATGTTGGTCACCAGTTTAAAGAGACTATACACAAAGATGGAAGTATAACAAATCATTGTGTAAGAACTACTCATGCTGAACAGAACGCAATTTGTCAGGCAGCCAAATTGGGAATTTCTTTAGATGGAGCCACTCTTTACAATTTCATGACTCCGTGTTATGTTTGCGCAAAGCTAATTATTACGGTCGGAGTAAAACGAGTTGTTGCCGTTAAAGATTATCATGCGTCTCAAGACTCTAAAAATCTTTTTAAGGAAGCTGGTGTTAAGTTTGAGCTTTTAAATGAAGAAGTTCAGCAATATGAAAATATGTGATAAATAGTTTTTTATAAACTTTTAAAAATCTATAGAATTCCTGCCGAGTTTCTTTGAAATGATAGTTGAACCATTAGGTTAAAATTCTTTATGGCCCCAGGGGGATTTTACTCAAGATTTGCATCTCGAAAAAATATTTTAATTTGAGTTTTAGTTTTTTTCTCAAAGCGAATCTTTCGCCCCCGACTTGTCGTGTGTTCAAATGGCCCCAGGGGGATTTGAACCCCCGACACCTGGATTAAAAGTCCAGTGCTCTGACCAGGCTGAGCTATGGAGCCATATTAGTTTAGGAGAAAATTTACTTTAAAAAACTATTTGTTGTAATAGGTTTATATTTTGGTTATATATTTTCTCCTCGGTAAAAACTTTTTAATTTTTCTAAAAAAATAACAAATTTTGGCACGAACTACTTTGAAATAACAAAAAGCAAAAGGTTTTTAAAGGCATTTTTGATATTTTTGATATCTAAAGAGATATTCTAAAACGTAAAATGCATATACTCCAACCGAAGCACGCAAAATTGAGTCAAAATGAAGTCAAAATAATTCTTAACAAGTTCAATATTGCGTTGGCACAGTTGCCAAAGATTTCTAAAAAAGATCCGGCGCTTCCAGATGGTTGCGAGACTGGTGATATTGTTAAAATTTCTCGGGCTAATGAAATGTATTACAGGGTCGTGATTTAAGATGATTGCGGTAAATGAACATATTTTGATTAAGAAGTTTTTGCAGAATCATTCGCTGGTTGAATCTAATATTAAATCGTTTAATGATTTTATTGAAAATCGTATGCAGGAAATTGTTACTGAATTGTCCGATGCTTTGTCTAATGACGATTTTGAAATTAAGTTGGGTAAAATCAGGGTCGGTAAACCAAATATGATTGAGGCTGACGGTTCTTCGAGGCTCGTTACTCCCGCCGAAGTTAGGTTAAGAAAACTGACTTACTCGGCGCCGATTTGGATGGATATGACAATTAATTATGCGGGGCAGGTTGAAAGCGAAGAGGTTCAGCTTGGTCGAATTCCGATTATGGTTAAGAGTAAATTTTGTAATCTTGATGGGATGAGCGAAGAGGAATTGATTAAGAATTATATTGACCCTAAAGATTATGGTGGTTATTTTTTGATTAATGGTAATGAGAGAGTGATGGTTATGGCTGAGGATTTGGCTTCTAATCAGACTTTTGTCGAATGGCAGAAAATCAAAAAGCGTTTGATGCTTAGATTGTTTTCTCAGAGAGGTGCTTATAAGATTCCTGTTTCTTTAGTCGAGAGTCCTGAAGGAATTTTGGAAACCTCATTCTCGCGTTTTAGGGATATACCAACTATTGTTTTATTGAAGGCGTTGGGAATTACGAGCGATGCAAATATAGTTAAGTTGATTAAGAAACAGACAGATAGTTTGGTTGTTAATCTTTATGAGTTTGCAGATATTGTGAGCGTGAATGATGCTTTGATGTGGATTGCGGAGAAGAGTTCGTTACAGGGAACGAACAAGGAGATGCTTGATAGAGTTAATCAGAGGATAGATTTATATTTTTTGCCACATATTGGTTTAGATAAAAATGCGCGGTTGGAGAAAGCTAAGACTCTTTGTAAATTTATTAAACAGTTTTATATCGCGAGGGAGAATCCTAGCACGTCTATGACGGATAAGGATCATTATGCCAACAAGAGAGTTCGGTTGTCAGGCGATTTGTTGTCTGATTTATTTAGGGTTAATATTAATATCCTTTTGAGAGAGGTTCAGCATACTTTGCAGAAGACTGTAAAGAGGCGGAAATTTTATTCGATTAAAACGATTGCGAAGTCGACTTTGTTTACTCATCGGGTTGAAAGTGCGATTGCGACTGGTTCGTGGATTGGTGAGCGGAAGGGTGTTACTCAGAATATGGATAAGAATAATTCATTTGCGATTATGTCTCAGTTGCAGAGGGTGACTTCTACTTTGCCTGGAGAGCAGGAAAATTTACCTGCGAGGACTGTTCATCCCACGCATTATGGTAGGTTCTGTCCGATTGAAACTCCTGAGGGAACTGAGATTGGTTTGAGAAAGAATTTGGCTTTGTTAGCGAGGATTTCTACGAGGACCACTATGGAGCACGAGAAAGTTATAAAAGTTTTGAAAAATGGCGGGATGAATGACGATGGCACTTTAGATGTTTTCTATAATGGTCGATTTGTTGGAGCTGTTGACGATGCTGATGTTTTTTTGAAGAATGTTAGGGGCGAGAGGAGAAATAGAAATTTGCCTATTGAAATGTCTATCAGGTTTGATAGATTTTTAGATACAGTTTTTATTAGTTCTGAGATTGGCAGAGTAATTAGGCCGTTGATTATTGTTGAAAATGGTAAACCCAGATTAAAAGAAGAGCATTTGATTATGGTTAAGGATGGTTCTCTGACTTGGAGGAATTTATTTGAAAAGGGAATCTTGGAATATCTTGATGCTGCCGAGGAGGACGATTGTTATATTTGTCTTAAAGAGGATGAGTTAACTGAGGAACATACACATTTGGAGATTGATGAGATGGATATTTTTGGCGTTAGTGTTTCGTTAATTCCGTTTGGTAATCATGATCCTCCAGCGCGTATGGTTAAGGGTGGTTCGAGGGCTTATAGGCAGGGGCTTGGTCTTTATGCTGGTAATTTTCCGGTGAGGATTGATAATGATGTTTCGATGTTGCACTATCCACAAAAGCCGTTGGTGCGAAGTTTTACTTATGATACTTTAAATGTTCATCCTGTTGGACAGAATGTTATTTTGGCAGTTATGCCTTATGAGGGTTACAATATGGAGGATGCTACTGTTTTGAATAGCGGTTCTGTCGATAGAGGATTTGGTAGGAGTTCACGATTTAAGCCTTATGTTTCGGTTGAGTTGAATTATGCTGGTGGTCTTCAGGATGAAATTTGTATTCCAGATAAGGATGTTTCTGGTTATAGAGTTGAGGAGAGTTATAGATTTTTGGAGGATGATGGAATTGTTTATCCCGAGGCTGAGATAAGGGAGGGCGAGGTTGTCATTGGCAAGGTTAGTCCGCCTAAATTTTTGAGTGAGGCTCGTGAGATTTCAATTCAGACAAAAAAAGAAAATTCTTCGGCGATTAAGCAGGAAGAGTTGGGGATTATTGATGCTGTTTTTCTTACTCATGATAAAGAGGGTAATAGGCTTGCTCAGGTTAGAGTTAGAGAGCTGAGGGTTCCTGAGGTTGGAGATAAGTTTTCGGTGCCTCATGGGCAGAAAGGTATTGTTGGTATGATTGCTCCCGAGCAGGATATTCCGTGGACGGTTGGTGGTATTAAGCCAGATATTATGTTTAATCCACATGGTATACCTTCTCGTATGACAGTTGGTTATTTGATGGATATTCTTGGTGGAAAAGTTGCGGCCTTGTCTGGTAGAATTGTTAATGCATCGTCTTTTTCAGGAGAGACAATTGATAGTTTGGAAAACAATTTGAAGAAACTTGGATTCAGACAGAGCGGTAAGGAAGTTATGTATAATGGGATTACGGGACAGAGGATGCCGATTAAGATTTTTATTGGTAATATGTTTTATTTGAAGTTGAAGTATATGGTCGCGGATAAAATACATGCTCGTGCTTCGGGTAAAATTGCTTTGTTGACGAGACAGCCGATTGAGGGTAGGGCTCGTGGCGGTGCTTTGAGACTTGGGGAAATGGAGCAGGAAGCTTTGGTTGGTCATGGGGCGTCTCTTCTTTTGAAAGAGCGTTATGATTCAGATAAGGTTGTAATTAATATTTGTTCGAAGTGTGGGAGCATTGTTATCGACGACCAAATTCATAATAAGAGGGTTTGTTCGCTTTGCCATTCAAATCAGGTTGAGTTTGTCGAGGTTTCGTATGCGTTCAAGTTGCTGATTGAAGAATTACAAGGGTTGCATTTATTAACTAAATTTGAATTGAAAAATAAATATGAATGATGGGAAATAATATAATTAATAATCAAATTGTACAGATTTTGAAGCATCTTCATAGAGGAGATGGTCTAAATTTTGTTTCTAATACAGGTAGACATGTTTTGGATGGACTTGTGGAGTTTGAGGAATTTTTGGAAGGATTAGATTATAGGGGAGTAATATATCCGATTAATAATACTGGGTATTCTATGGAGAAACTTTGTTTAGAATTACCAATTTGTGCTGAATCGCGAAAAAGTGCAATGTGGTTTGACGAATATTGTTCAGGAAATTATAATAAATGTCCGTGTAGGGTGTTAAATTTAAAATGAAACCAGTTAGAAAACAAATTAAGGAGATAGGATTTTCTTTGCTTAGCCCTGAGCAGATTAAGAAATTGAGTGTTGCGAAGATTGTGACACCAGAACTTTATGATGTTGATGGTTATCCTGTCGACGGTGGGTTGATGGATTTGAGGCTTGGTGCGATTGATCCAGGTGTCAGGTGTCGAACTTGTGGTGGGCGATTGAAAGAGTGCTTGGGTCATCCTGGTATAATCGAATTTGCGAGACCAGTTGTTCACATTAAATATTTGCCTATTATTGATTTAGTTCTTCGAAGCACCTGTGAGGCATGTGGTAAAGTTTTAATTAAAGACGAAAAGGATTTGGCTAAAGATTTGATTGGTAGAATTAAGAAGGCAAAGGACGGAAAAAAATGTCCACATTGTTCAATTATTCAGGAGAAGACTAAATTGGAAAAGCCGACTACTTTTAGGAGTGGGAGAAGAAGGTTGTTTCCTTCAGAGATTAGAGAGAGATTGGTTAAGGTTCCCGACGAGGATTTGAAAGTTTTGGGAATTAATGCGGTGACTCTGAGACCTGAGTGTGCAATTTTGACTTCATTACTTGTTCCATCTGTTACGGTTCGTCCATCGATTACTTTGGAATCTGGTGAGAGGTCTGAAGACGATTTGACTCATAAGCTGTCTGATATCATTCGTTCAAATCAGAGACTTTGGGAGAACTTGAATGCGGGTGCGCCTGAGGTTATTATTGAGGATCTTTGGGATTTGTTGCAGTATCATATTACGACCTTTTTCGATAATTCAATTGCCAAGATTCCGCCTGCTCGACATAGAAGTGGTCAACCCCTGAAAACAATTACAGAAAGAATTAAAGGCAAGGAGGGTCGAATTAGAAAAAACTTGGCTGGCAAGAGAGTTAATTATTCGGCGCGTACTGTTATTTCGCCGGACCCTAATTTGAAATTGAATGAGGTGGGTGTCCCATACGAGGTTGCTAAAATTTTGACTGTTGCAGAGAGGGTAACTTCTATTAATATAAAAAGAATGAAAAAATTAGTTGCTAGTACGGAATATCCTATGGCAAATTATATTTTGAGGATTGATGGCAAGAGAAAAAGAATTGTTGATGAGTTGAGGGACGAATTGGTTGAGGAACTTGAACCGGGTTATACCGTTGAGAGACATCTTGTTGATGGTGATATTGTATTGTTTAATCGGCATCCGTCTCTACATAGAGCTTCGTTAATGGCACATTATGTTAAGGTAATTTCGGGTAGGACTTTTAGAATTCATCCTGCGGTTTGTGCTCCTTATAATGCCGATTTTGATGGTGATGAAATGAATGTTCATTCACCTCAGACTGAAGAGGCTCGGGCTGAAGCAAAAATTTTATTGAATGTTAATGCTAATTTGTTTTCTCCGAAAAATAATATGAATTTTCTTGGTTGTGTTAAAGACGCGGTTAGTGGTAATTTTATGTTGAGTGAGGCTGAATTGAGCAAAGAGGACGCTTCGCAATTGTTACATGAAATAGGGATTAAGATACCCAGTTTAAACAAGATTAATTCTGGCAAGGATGTTTTTGAAAAAGTTTTGCCTAAGTCTATTGCTGGCAAGGGTTTTGATGCGACAAATTTTAAGACGGGAAGGGGAGAGGTTTTAAGAGTTATAGACAAGGAGCTTGGTCGTGAATCCGCCGTTGAACTTCTAAGACAGGTTTTTTTACTTGGTACGACTTTTTTATCGAGGACAGGATTTACGCTTGCGATGGAGGATTTAGATGTTCCCGAATCCGTGAAGAAAAAAACGTCAAAAATTATCGAGGTTGCTGAAGAGAAAACATCGAAGATTATTGAGAGTTATTATGATGGTAGCTTAGAATTATTGCCGGGGAAGAGTGCGGAGGAGACGAGGGAGAATAAGATTTTGCATGCTTTGAATGAGACGCGAACTGAGATTGGGGATGCGGTTAAAGAGGGTTTCCCTAAAGATAATTTAGCAAGCAAGATGATTGGTTCGGGTGCTGGAGGTAGTATGTTAAATATTACTCAGATTGCGTGTTCGGTTGGGCAACAGGTGTTGCATGGTCGTAGGATTGATTTTGGTTATACGGAGAGAACATTGCCGTTTTTCAAGAGAGGTGATTTATCAGCTAGTGCTGGCGGTTTTATTTATGGTTCGTTTATGAAGGGCTTGAAACCTGAGGAATTTTTCTTTGGTGCTATGACCGGTAGGGATGGTTTAATGGATACTGCGCTTAGAACTCCTAAATCTGGTTATTTATACAGACGATTGGCTAATGCTTTGCAGGATTTAATTATGGCTTACGATGGGACTGTCAGAGATGCTTCGAGTAATATTATTCAGTTTGCTTATGGTCCTGATGGTTTGGATATTTCGGCCAAACATTTGAATAAGAAAGTTGTGCCGGGTGAGGCCATTGGTATTGTGACTGCTCAGTCTTTTGGTGAGGCGTCGACGCAGATGGTTCTAAATGTGTTTCATGCGGCAGGTGTTGCAGAGATGCAGGTTACTCAGGGACTTCCTCGTATTATTGAGATTTTGGATGCTCGTAAGTTGCCTAAGACACCATCTATGGAAATTTATTTAGACAAGAAACATAATAATGAAAAGGATGCCAGAATTGTTGCTGAGAAAATTAAGGAAGTTAAATTAAAAGAAATTATTTCTAATATTGCGATTGATTTTGGTTCAAAGAAAATTAAGATTAGTGTTGATATGAAGGCTCTAAAGAGTGTTCATATTTCTTTAGATAAGGTAGTCGAAATTCTTGGAGAGAAAGGTTTTGATGTTAAGAAATTGTCTGAAGGTATGATACTTGATATGACTAAAGAAGATTTTAAGACTATCTATAAAGTTAAGGAAAAAATTAAAGAAGTTATTTTGACGGGCGTTAAGAATATTTCGCAGGTTCTTGTTGTTAAGCGAAATAAGGATTATGTTATCTTGACTGCCGGTTCTAATTTGAAGGATATTATGTCATTTAAGGGCGTTGATGCTGACAGGGTTTTGAGTAATGATATCCATGAGATTTCGCAGGTGTTGGGTATTGAGGCGACTCGGCAGTTGATTGTTAATGAAATTAATAAAGTAATTAGTTCGCAGGGTCTTGCTGTCGATAGTAAGCATGCCATATTGGTTGCGGATACAATGACGAACTCGGGTGTTGTCAAGGGAATTACCCGTATGGGAATTATTTCTGATAAGAGTTCTATTTTAGCGAAGGCTTCATTTGAAACTCCTGTGCCTCAGTTTGTTCAGGCTACTAAGATTGGAAGAAAGGATAAATTAGCGTCGGTGATTGAGAATATTATTTTGAATCAACCTGTGCCTGTTGGGACGGGGTTACCTGGTCTTTTGGTTAAGGTTACTGGCTCGTTAGCAGAAAAAAAGGAGAAGAAAGGCAAATGAGTATAAAAGAGATTAAGGAAGCAATGGAAAAAGGAAATGTTCTTTTTGGAATTAGGCAAGCATTGAAGAATAAAAAATTGAAGCAGGTTTTTATTTCTAAGGATACTCGAGATGGAACGGTTGAAAAACTTGAGGCTGCCAAAATTGAATTTGATGTTTTGAAATCTAAGGCAGATATTTCTAAGGAGCTAAATCTTGATTTCGAGTGCGAAGTTTTTTCTATTAAATAAGATGGCTGGCGTTATTAATATGCAGATGATGAGGTATATCAATTTGTTTTCTAAAACCACGAGGGTTCAGACAACGAAGGTTTTTTCTTATAATAATCAAATTATTTTTGTGGTTCCAAAGAGTAAGGTTTCGATTGCGATTGGCAGGGATGCTGTTAATGCTAAAAAGTTGAATGAGATTTTGCGAAAGAAAATTAAAATTATTGCAATGCCTGCGACTGACGATAACGAGGGAATTGGGAAATTTATTAGGGATATAGTGGCACCAGTTGAATTTAATGGTATTGAAATGCGAGGGGATTCTCTTGTTGTCAATGCCGGTCGTCAGAGTAAGGCGGCTTTGATTGGACGAGGTCGTCAAAGGGAAAAAGAGATTGCTGATGTTTTGAAGAATTTTTTTGGGATAACGAAGTTGAGGATTGCTTAGGACATTGTTATAGAGTAACATTAAAAGTGCTTCACGAAAAAACTTTTGGCAAAAGTTTTTAAATCAAATTTTCACTTAATTTATACGATGGGATTAATGAATGGACGGAAATTGAAGAAAGCACGAAAGAAGTTTAGGGATAATAGGTTGCCTGATAAAAAGAAGCGACTTGGGATTAGTCTGAAGTTTGATTCTTTGGGGAGGTCGTCGCAGGCGAAGGGGATTGTTACTAAGAAAATTCAGAAAGAAGCTAAGCAACCTAACTCGGCTATGAGGAAATGTTGCAGGGTACAATTGATTAAGAATGGCAAGGAAGAGACGGTGTTTATTCCCGGAAATTTGGCGCAGAAGTTTGTTGATGAGCACGATGAAGTTATTATTGAGAGAATTGGTGGGAAGCAGGGACGGACGAAGGGTGATTTGTCGGGAGTTAGATTTCAGGTTATTAAAGTAAATGATCAGCCGCTGGCTCGACTTTGGTCGGGGAAGATTGAGAAGGGGAGGAGATAAAATGCAAAACATTTTATTGCGGTATGTCGGTCAGTCGGTGTTCGGTATGTCGGGGCTTGGGCAATTTGATGGAGGTAATTTTTAAAATGGAAATGAAAATCTTTGGTTTGTTTGATGCTTCGGATGTTAGGGTTGAGGATCCGGGGATGAAGAGAGTTATTAATCTGAATGCTAAGCTGATGTTGAAATCGCACGGGAGAATTAAGTGGGATCCGACGAGGGCGAAGGTTAATGTTATTGAGAGGCTGGTTAATTTGTTGCAGGTTCCTGGGTCGCGGGGGAAGAAACATAGAATTATTACAGGATGGATTACGGGGAAGCAAACTCGGTGCATAGGTATTGTTATTGATGCGTTTAAGATTATAGAGGAGAAAACAGGGGAAAATCCTTTGAAGATTTTTATTAGGGCAATTGAGAATGGTGCGCCGAGGGATGAGATTGTTGCTGTTGAGTATGGTGGAGCAAGATATCCGCAGGCAGTTGATGTTTCGCCACGACGGAGATTGAATTTAGTTTTGCGATATTTTGTTAATGGAGCTTATGATAAGGCGTTTAATAAGAAGGCAACTATCGTCGAGGCTCTGGCAAAAGAAATTATGTTGGCGGCCGAAAATTCTGGTGAGAGTTATGCCGTTCGAAAGAGGAATGATTTGGAAAAACAAGCCGACGCGGCAAGATAAGCTATATTTATCTTGAGGTATTAGGCATTGGGGTGCTTTGTTGTTAGGTATTAGGTTATTAGAAAGAAGAAATAATTTTGAAAATAAAACTTTGGAAAATGTATATAGAGTTATACTTTTTATTATAACAATTCTTAAAAACATTAAGTTCGATTGGAATAGTATGAGTGCTACAATAATTGGTTATCGGCCATTGAGGTCTATAGTTCCATATAAAGTTATTGAAGAGAGTGCACCGAAAAAGGGGTTTTCTTTTCTGGAGAGTTTGAAGACAGAAGAAGAGCAGGTTAAGTTTTTTGAAAAGAGTTTATGTGAATCGGTATACCTTTCTTCAGAAGAAGTTCCGGAAAATTTAATGAATATTAGAAGGGCGAAACATAGTGATATTTTATTCAAAATAAATAGAGAGTATGGAATAATATTTGGTGTATATATAAATAGGGTGGAGTGGACACAGACGGTAGTAACTGTTTATAATTATTATCATCACATGAAAGGGTTTCCATTAAGAGAAGTAGCAAGATATAAAGGTTCATTGGTTGATATAGTTGCTTAATTTGTTAACGGTTGATTTTATAGAGTAACATTGGCGTTGCTCAGTGTGCCTATTGGTATTTGGGGCAAAATATTTTACGGAAAAATTTTTGCTAAAAGTTTTTAAACCGAAATTTCAATTAATTATCTATGGCAATTGATACGACGGCAAAAGTTAAGGAGTTACAGAGAGACCCTACGCATATTCGTAATATTGCCATTTGTGCGCACATTGACCACGGTAAGACGACGTTTTCTGATAACTTGTTGGCTGGTGCTGGTATGATGAGCGAGGCGTTGGCGGGGAAGGCGCGAACTTTGGATTTTCACGAGGATGAAGCGGAACGGGGAATTACGATTGATTCGGCTTCGGTTTCTATGGTTCATTCGGTTGAGGGTCAGGATTATTTAATTAATTTAATTGATACTCCGGTGCATGTTGACTTTGGTGGTGATGTTACCCGTGCAATGAGGGCGGTTGATGGTGCGATTGTTTTGACTTGCGCTTCCGAGGGTATTATGCCTCAGACCGAAACTGTTCTTCGTCAGGCGTTGAAAGAAAGGGTTAAGCCGATTTTGTTTATTAATAAAGTTGATAGGTTAATTAGAGAAGTTAAACTGACCCCCGAGGAAATGCAGAAGAGATTTGTTGATATTATTAATAATGTAAATAAATTAATTGCTGAAATTGCTGAGCCTGAGTATAAACAAAAATGGCAGGTCGGCGTTGCTGATGGTTCGGTTGCGTTTGGTTCGGCTTTTCATAATTGGGCATTGAGTGTTCCTTATATGAAGAAAAATAATATTTCTTTTAAGGAGATTATTGATGCTTACGAGGCTGGTGGAGAAGAGTATAAGGTTTTGGCGAAGAAGGCACCGATTCATGAGGTTATTTTGAATATGGTAGTTAATAATCATCCTAATCCTATGACTGCACAAAAATATAGGATTCCTAAAATTTGGCGGGGTGATTTGGAAAGTAAAGAAGGTAAAGATTTGGTTAGTTGTAATATTGAGGGTGAGGTTGCGTTTGTGCCGATTAAGATTGTGATTGACCCTCATGCTGGAGAGGTTGCTTGTGGTCGATTGTTTGGTGGTAAGATTAAGCAGGGCGATGAGTTGTATATGAATATTGCCGGAAGGAAAGTTAGAGCTCAGCAGGTTTCGATCTACAAGGGTGCGAGCAGGGTTCAGCTTGATGAGGTCGTTGCTGGAAATATTATTGGCATTGTTGGACTGAAGGATGTTGTCGTCGGTGAGACTGTTTCTACTAATCCTATTGAGCCGTTTGAAGCGATTAGTCATTTGTTTGAGCCGGTTGTTACGAAGTCGATTAGTGCGAAGAGGACTGCTGATTTGCCGAAATTGATTGAAATTTTGAGACAGGTAGGGAAGGAAGACCCGTCGTTGAGGATTGAAATTAACGAGGAGACTGGTGAGTCTTTAATGTCTGGGATGGGAGAGTTGCATTTGGAAATTATTGAGAATAGAATTAAGACAGAGAAGGGACTTGAAATTGAAATGGGTCCTCCGATTATTGTTTATAGGGAAGCGGTTTCGAAACTTAGTGATGTCGCCGAGGGGCGTTCGCCTAATAAGCATAATAGTTTTTTCTTGACGGTTGAACCATTGGAGGATGCGATTATCCAGGCGGTTGCTGATGGTGCTTTACCGAAGGGTAGAATTAAAAAGAAAGACAAAGCACTGGATGAGACATTGGTTGGACTTGGTATTTCTCGAGATGAGTCACAGCAGTATAGGGATATTTTTAATGGAAATGTTTTTTTAGATAAAACTAAAGGGGAGGTTCATATTGGTGAGGTTATTGAGTTGGTTTTGGATTCTTTTGAGGAAGTTATGAAGGCAGGTCCTTTGGCGAGGGAGCCGACTTTGAAGTTGAAGGTTTCTTTGGTTGATTTGAAGTTGCATGAGGATGCTATTCATAGGGGTCCTGCTCAGGTATACCCGGCTATTCGAGAGGGTCTTCGGGCAGCTTTTGCTAAGGCGGTTCCTACTATTTACGAGCCTGTTCAGGTTCATCAGATTGAGGTGCCTACGGATTTTATGGGTGCGGTTACGTCTTTAATTTCTACCAAGAGAGGAGTTCTGGTTGACGTTCAGCAGGATGAAACGGGGGCTACGATTAGGGCAGAGATTCCGGTTCATGAAATGCTTGGATGGACTTCTGACTTGCGTAGTGCGACGGAAGGCAGGGGAGTTTCTAGTTTGGTCAGTCAGACTTTTAAGAAATTGCCTAACGATATGCAGGTGAAAGTTATTGGGCAGATTCGGGCACGTAAAGGATTAGCGGAGAATCAGTAATTTTTTATTCTTTTTAATTGATACTTCGTTGTGAGAACGCTTATGTGCAAAAGCACACCGCACAACCTCACGCCTCGTCTCAATCTAAAAATAATCAAAAATTGGAGAGGGCGTGGGAAGATTTTTGGATATTGAAAATTTATTTTTCCCCAACCAAGAGAGTGTTAAGTTTTCGTGGCTTTAATTTGGTGTTAAGTAGCGTGGCTTTTTATTTAAAACTCAAAAAATTCCAATCTTCTCCTAAATTTGCTTCATTAAACTGATATTTGTCTTGTGAATTATATCTAAAGCTATCATTCTTTGGCACGACAATTCCACCCCATAATTTCTTATTGTGTTCTCCATTCTGTTCTTTTATGTATTTAGCGAGGGCTTCGGCTTTTTGTTTTGAATCTTCTGCTGTTCTTCCTGCCTTTGTATCAAAAAGCCCTATCTTTCCATCTTTAGTTAAAACAATAAAATCAACATAAAAACCTCTTGGAATTTTTTTAGTATCTCTATATTTAACAGAAAAATATTTCTTTTCACTTTCTCCATTTTTATACCACCATACAACATCATTGTCGGATTTTTCAAGAAAACCAATAAAATCCTTTTCTGGATTACTTTCAGATTTTGTAAAATGTGGTTTCATTATAGATTTTTTATAATCTACTTCTTTTGCTTTGCTATTATACATTACTAATTCTGGAACTTCCCAAATATACTCCTCTGTTTCTCTTTCTTCTTTTAGTTTTTTAACTATTTCTTCATCGTAAAATTCTTTAGCTTTGTTTAGAATATCTATAAAGAATTGATTATTTTCAATTCCTAAAATTATTTTTTGAATTTCTGTATAGTCATCCATCTTTAATTCTTTATCAAAAAATCTATATAGTGATGTTCTTATAACCCTACTTGAATCAACAGGTGCGTAAGGAGTGCAAGAAGAACGAATAAACAAGTCAAAATGATATTGTAATTCTTTAGCTGTTTTTTTAATTTCTAAATGTTTTTGAGATTTAATTAATTGGATTTTATCAAGATTGATTATTTTTCCATCAATCATTAAACTATTAATTGATTCTGACGGATTTTTATTTATTTTGTCTTTTAATTTTTCTTTTTTTGCTATATCTATAAAGATTTTTGAAAACTCTCCAGATAATCTTGTTTTTTCTCTCTGTCTTTTCAAATGAGTAGAATTGAGTTTAACCTCTTTATAATCTTCTCTCCTTTTTGCTTCGTGGATAGTAATATAATCTTTAGCTATATCTTCTGCTATTTTGACATCTTCTAAATTAGTAAAAACAAAACCCCTATTCAAATCATCTTCATCATAATGATGAAATTCTGGCATTCTCATTATTCTGCCTATGGTCTGTATAGAAAATTCTATACTCTTCCAATCTCTAAATAAAACTAAAATCTGTGCTCTTGGACAATCCCATCCTATTGCTATCGCATGTTTAAATAATAAAACTTCAACTTCATTATTTGGTTTGCTTATGTTCTCAAGATTAATTTTATTATCTTTATCTGAAAGATAGATAGCTAATTTTCTGTTCTCGGTTGTTATTCCTTTTTTCTTTAATTTTTCTGTAATGTCCTCTTTCCTATCAAGAACCCCTGCCCTGTTATCTGGCAACTGAATAAGAATAAGTGGGTTAATATTTGTGCCTTCTTTTTCATAAAGTTTTTTTAATTCCAATCTTCTTTTTAATGCAGAATCAATAACAATATCATCTGTGCTTTTTCCACTTACTTTTATTTTATCAATCTCTTGATTTATTGTAACTTCTTTTTTAATCATGCCCTCTTCTTGAACTTTCTTAAAATCAACTTCCACGATTCTGGATACACTTTTGAAATGAGGAGTGGCAGAAACCTCAATAGTAATTTTTGGATTTATTTCGTTTATTAACTCTCTGGATTTTTCTGTATCAGTATTTCTATGGCTCTCATCAATTACTAAAATAATTTCCCTATCATCATCTTTTGTATTTGTTATAATGTTAGAAAGATTATTGTCATGCTCATTTTCTCTTATGTAAATATTGTCTTTTTTGTTAATGCTCTGCCAATTAAAAAATAGAATTTCATTTTCTCCTATTGTCTTATCTTGTAAATCTTCAAAATTAGAACACTTTAATATTCTCGTATCTTCATAATATCTTTCTAAACTATCTTTACTTTGGTCATGTAATTTATTAACTGAAATCCAAATAAAAGATAATTTGGTGTTATCCTCCCGATGAGTCACTAATCTTTTTAGAAATTCTGCTGTCATTAAAGTTTTTCCTGAACCTGTCGGGGCTTTAAACACACAGATTTTATTTTCTTCTAATTCTAATAACTCGTTTATTTCTACCTTTAATTTTTCTATTGCTTTTTCTTGATAATCCTTTAAATCTATCATTTGAATATTCTCCTATAAACATGAAGTATAACCTCTGGAATAGGACATAATTTAATTCTTCCTTCCATGCTTTTAAATTCTTCTTTTGGAACACTCTCATCAAAAGAAAAAACATAGACATGGAATTTTCCTTTTATGTTTTTTGCTTCTTTAACAAACTTATCTATTTGTTCGTCATCAAATATTATTCCTAAATGAATATCTGAATTTTGAAATACTTTATATCCTTTTTTATCAATAACAGATTTAAACGCATTTTCTTTTATACATAACATTTCTGTGGATTTATCAACAATCTTTTTTTTGTTCTGGTCTGTTGGTGCAGAATCAACGAAGTCGGTTTTGAAATATTTGAAGTTGTCTTTATATCCTTCAAATTCTCCAAGAGGATTTTTATAACCTTTAATTAAATTCTTTATTTTAGGGTAACATACTTCACTTGCTATACCCCCTTCATTATTAGTGCATAAAATAAATTTTCTTTTTCCACCATCTTCTTTATTTAATTCCATAACTGCATGTCCTGTTGTTCCTGTTCCAGCAAAAAAATCTAAAACTAACGAATCTTTATTGGTTTTTGTTTGTAATAAAAACCTTAAAAGAGACATGGGTTTAGGTTTCATATTACTATAATCTTTAGGATAAAGAATTTCTTTTATTTGTTTTGTCCCTTCTGTATTCATACCAATTTTAACATCATTATCAGAAAGTATACTTTTTAGAATTAAACCATTAATTTCACCTTTTTCATCATACAAATAATTTTTAATTTTTAGGATTAATTTACTCTTTTTATTAAATACTTGAATCAAACCTTTTTTATAATATTTTTCTATAATATTTCTCCCCACCAACCATGTTGCCTTTCCCTCTAACCATATCTCTTTAATTTTTTTTGATATTTTTTTATCAAAAAACTTTTTCTTTTTATCTCTTCCTATAAATCCTACTATTTTTTTATTTTCTTCGTCATAAAGAATACCATAATCTAAATTAGGTCTTCTCTCCTTTGTTTGCTGGCTTGGACCAACTAATTCAATCCACCTATATATTCCTCTTTTATCCTCATATTGAAATTGTTTTCTTCTTTTCTCTCCAATAATATTATGATACAAAAATCCCTTACTTTTTTTATATACTAAAATATATTCATGATTTTGTGTTAAATTTTTCTCTGCGAAACTTCCAATACCTCCCCTTCTTTTCCAAACTAAATTCCCTAAAAAATTATTCTCTCCAAATAATTCATCACATAATATTTTTAATTGTGCAAATTGGTTTTCGTCAATGGAAATAAAAATAACTCCTTCATCTTTTAGTAAATCTTTAGCCAATCTTAATCTCTTACTCATAAAAGATAACCACTTGCTATGTTTATATCCATCCTCTTTATCTACAAGTTTATCATTATATTTGAAATCTCCACCACGATTATAAGGAGGGTCTATGTAAATAACATCTATTGCTTTATTGTGTGTGAAATTTAAAACAGCAAGAGCATGATAATTATCTCCTTCAATCATTATATTATATTTAGGGTCTTGGTTATCTATTGATTTACTTTTAACCTCTTTTAGAACAGGGAATTTACCCTCTTCTTCTCCAAAAGTTTCTTTTGTTCCTTCTCCATCCCAATTAATATAATAATCAAAAAGTTCTTTTGTTTTATCTTCTTCCCAAACTAAACCATAGGTTTTCTTTTTCTTTAATGCTTCAACTTCTTTAATTAACTCTTTCTTATCCCAATTTGAATAATTTGGTTTTGCCATTTAGATAACTCTTGCTGTCTGCATAATTTTAGTTTTATAGAACACTGCCCATTTTTCCTTTTCATTATTTATAAAATTAAAAAGTGCATTTTCATCATAAGTGGTTTCTAAAATATACTTATTCAATAAATCAAAATCTTTCTGTTGCTCTCTATGATTAGCCCATTGTATTGCTTGATAAGGACTTAACCCTTGTGTAACATCAACATTTTCTAAAAATACTCTTGTTACATTAATTCCATCCCAAAATTCCTGCTCTGCCGAATGATTAAAGCCACCTAAAACTCGGTCGTATTTCATAATTTCTTCTATTTCCTTGCTCAACATTTTTCTTCTTGCTTCTGTTGGCATATTTTCCATATTTAATTGTCTACAAGACAGAATATCAAAACCATAACAAGAATAAGCAAAATTACCTGATACACAAGACAAACTCTTTAAAACTTTTTCATAATTTAATCCAATAAGCAGGGGTGCTTCGTCGCCTGTTTGTAACATTTGATTTCTTAATTTTATTTTTGTAAGATTAAGTAAGGTGTTAGCATCATTAAGCCCATAACATTGAACACCAATTAATTTTGAATTTTCAAATTCATAATTAAAAACTTCTCCAAATAAATCTCTTTGGTGTTTTGTGCAGAATATAGGAACTAATTTTTGGCTTGGAGTTAAAAGAGTTAATGCGTCTGCCTTTCTTGTTTTCCATGTTTCTAAATCTGCGTCTAATGGAACAGGATAAGGAACAAATGTTAAACCTCTATTAACTAATTCCTGAAAATCTGCTTCTGCCTCTTGAAAAGTTAAATTATTCCATTGTTTTGCACTTCGCTGTTGAAAAGCTAAATATAATCTTCCTATTCTTGAAGCGTGTGCTTTACTTTCGGCAATTCTATCAAAATTCCAAAATCTTTTTTTTGTATTAAAAAAAATGTGATAAATTTGAAAGTGAGCAGGAAGAATTGATTTTTTATTTTCTATTCTTGATTTCTCAACATTAAATAAAGAATTATTTACTGCAATTTTATGATTATGCGTTTCCCATTCTGATGTCGCTATTCTTTTCAAAACCATCCCTGTTTTTTTGTCTGTATGTTCTGTTTTTGTTGGTCTTAATATCATTTGGTAACACTCTCCACTATTATTTCAGGATTTAATAAATTATAAACTCGTTTTCTACTATCTCCCTCTCCGAGATTAACGGAAATCCACCCTGCATTTTTTAATTCATTAAACATAACGCTTACGACATTTCCATCTACAAATTTTAGTTCTTTCTTTGCCTGTTTAAAAGTAAAAGGTTTATCACCAAACTTTTTCCATAGCAAAGCATAACGCTTCCACACCCATTTTGGAATTGGATTAACCATATTAGTAAATAGGAAAGATAATTAGTATTTAAATCTTTTGGTGGCATTCAAAACAAGAGCAGAGGGCATTATATTAACAGTATTCAAAATAATAATCTCTCTTTTTAATTTTCTATTAATATACCTGTTCATTTTTTCCTTATCAATATTCCCATTATTTTTTATTTTATATTCCTCTTCTGTTTGGTTAATTTTTTCTTCAAAAACTTTTACCATTAATCTTAATTCATTTTCCATTTTTTTTAAGTAATAGGACAAGGGGTTTATTTGAAAAAATCCAATCTAAAATTATTTTTTTTGCTAAATCAGACCTTGAACCACAATCATAAATTTTAAAGGCATCATCTAATAATTTTATATTTTCTTCCCCGATAGTAACTGATACTTGATTTGGTTTTGTTGTCATTTGGTAATTTACCTTTACACATAGAAGTAACTTACCTTTATAAATATTTGTAAGTTACCATTGTTTTACAAAACCGAAAGGTTTATATATAGCCATATA